>DAIQBR010000235.1:0-6298 GCA_036781105.1 Kiloniellaceae bacterium | reverse complement strand
GGCGAAGGCGGTATTCCCGGCGAGTTCGCCCGCCAGCTGCTGCCCGAGAACTTCGACCGCTTCGAGCCCCTGGCGACCTACGCCGGGCAGGTGACGCCGGTGGTGAACACGGTGGGCGTGCGCCAGCTCATCAACGGGCCGATCCCCTATTCGGCCGACGGCGACTTCGTCATGGGCAAGGCGCCGGAGCTCGACAACCTCTTCGTCGCCACCGGCTTCCTCTACGGCATCGCTGCCGGCGGCGGGGCCGGCGCCATCATGGCCGAGTGGATCCTGGAGGGCCGCCCCAGCCTCGATCTCTGGCCGCTCGACGTCAGGCGCTTCTCCTTCCTGCACGGCACCAAGGCCTTCATGTACCCGCGCGCGGTGGAGCACTACGCCCACCACTACAAGATGCGCTACCCCGGCCAGGAGAGCGAAGTGGCGCGCGGCCTGCGCCGCAGCCCGCTCTACGAGATCCTGAAAGCCCGCGGTGCGGTCTACGGCTCCAAGAACGGCTGGGAACGGCCCAACTGGTTCGCCCCGGCCGGGGTCGAGCCGGTCGACATCTACGGCTTCACGGACCAGAACTGGAAGCCCCACGTGGCCGAGGAGCACAAGGCGGTGCGCGAGGGCGTCGCCCTCATCGACCAGTCGAGCTTCTCCAAGTTCGAGCTGCGCGGCCCCGGCGCCCTGGCCGCGCTGCAGCGCCTTGCCGTCTCCAACATGGACAAGCCCACGGGCTCGGTCATCTACACCCAGCTCTGCAACGACCGCGGCGGCATCGAGGCCGACCTGACCGTCACGCGCCTGGCCGAGGACCGCTTCTACATCGTCACCGGCTCGGGCTTCGGCGTGCACGACGCCCACTGGATCGAGAGCCACCTGCCCGCAGACGGTTCCGCCTTGCTCATCGAGGTGACCTCGGGCAAGGCGGTCATCAACCTCTGCGGCCCCAGGGCGCGCGAAGTCCTGGCTGCCGTCGCCGAGGAGGACGTCTCCAACGAGAGCTTCCCCTTTGCCACCGCGCGGCGGATCACCCTCGGGGCGGCACCGGTGCTGGCGGTTCGCATCGGCTACGTCGGCGAGCTGGGCTGGGAGCTGCACATCCCCACCGAGTTCGCCGCCCATGTCTACGAGACGCTGCTGGCGGCGGGCGAAGCCCATGGCATCCGCGACGTCGGCTACCGCGCCATCGAGAGCCTGCGGCTGGAAAAGGGCTACGTTTACTGGAGCGCCGACGTGACGCCGGACTACACGCCCTACGAAGCCGGCCTCGGCTTCCGCGTGCATCTGAAATCCAAGGGCGATTTTCTGGGTCGCGCCGCCCTGGAAAAGCAGAAGGCCGCGGGTATTGCGCGCAAGCTCTGCACCTTCACGGTGGACCAGGCCATGCCGGTCTTCGGCGGCGAGACCATCCTGCAGGACGGCAAGGTGGTGGGCCTGGTGTCGAGCGCCGGTTACGCCACCACCCTCGGCAAGACCGTGCTCTACGGCTACCTGCCGAAGGAAATCTTTGACGCCGAAGTCTTCGACATCGAGGCTTTCGGCGAGCATTACCGCGCAAGCCGCGTCGAGGGTCCGCTCTACGATCCGGACAACACGCGCCTGAAAGCTTGAGTGGAAAGAGTAAGGGGGACGATATGAACGAGGAGACGGGCGAGAAGGAGCAGGTGGCCGCCGCGCTGGCGGCGATCCCCGGTTTCGAGGCGACCCGCGCCGGAGACTTCACGATCGAGCGCCAGGGCGGACTGACCAACCAGGTCTACAAGGTCGACTTCGGCGACCGCCGCTACATCCTGCGCATTCCCGGCAAGGGCACCGAGGATTACATCGACCGCGCCGTCGAGCTGCACAACGCCCGTGTCGCCGCCGAAGCGGGCGTCTCCGCTGAGGTGATCCACGGCGACGCCGAGAGCGGCATCATGCTGAGCCGTTTCATCGACGGCATTGTGACCATGTCGCCGGAGGCTTTCCGCGCGCGCCAGGGCGCGCCGGCGCGCGCCGCCGAGGCGCTGAAGCGCATGCACGGCTGCGGCCAGGAATTCCGCTTCCGCTTCGAACTCTTCGCCATGATCGACGACTACCTCGGCCTTCTCGACAAGCAGAAGGCCGAACTGCCGGCGGGCTACCACCAGGTGGTCGAGGCGGCCCAGCCGGTGCGTGCCGCCCTCGACGCCAACCCCATGCCGCTCGCGCCCTGCCACTGCGATCCGCTCTGCGAGAACTTCCTCGACGACGGCAGCCGCATGTGGGTGGTCGACTGGGAATATTCCGGCATGAACGACCCGATCTGGGATCTCGGCGATCTCTCGGTGGAGGCCGGCTTCGACGCCGCCCAGGATGCCGAGATGATGGAGGCCTACTGCGGCGGCGCGCCCTCGGCCGCGCTCATGGGCCGCATGGTCATCTACAAGGCCATGTGCGACCTGCTGTGGACCCTCTGGGGCCTTATCCAGCACGCCAACGGCAACCCCGCCGAAGACTTCTGGGCCTACGCCGTCGGCCGCTTCGAGCGCTGTCAGAAGCTGATGAACGATCCGGCCTTCGCGGGGCACGTGGAAGCGGTGCGGGCGGGGTAGCGCTGCGCTCTCTGTTTTCGCATACGCACAAACGTCGCCGCTCTCTCTACTGTCACCCTCGGGCTTGACCCGAGGGCCCATGGCAAAGCAGGGCGTCCGGCCTCTCCCATGGATCCGCGCATCAAGTGCGAGGATGACGAATTTATTGGTGGCAGCGCTTGAACGCGTCTTGCTACTGAAGCGCCCCGCTAACCCTTTTCCGCCCGTCCATAGCCCCACACCGAGGCCGGCGGCAGGTTGCGCAGGGTGCGGGCGAGGCGCTCGCCCTCCAGACCCAGTTCATCGCGCGGCAGCGGCGAGGTCTGGCGGTGGGTGTAGGCGAGGAATCGCCGTCCCCGCGGCATGAGCGCGAACATCTCGTCGATCAGCGCGCGCTGCTCATGCCGCGGCAGCAGGGAAATCGGTATGCCGCAGATCACCGTACCGACCTTGCCGACGATGTCCGCCGGCAGCTCTTTGGTCAGCTCGGCCGCGTCGCATTCCAGCACGGTGATGTCCGGGAACTCCTCGCGCAGTACCGCCAGCAGTTCGCCGTCCACGTCGACCGCGATGAGACGCTCCGGCGGCACACCGGCGGCGAGCAGCGCGCGGGTGATGGCACCGGTGCCGCAGCCCAGTTCGACGACATATTCGTCGTCGCTGCGGCGCACCTGCTGGGCGACCGCCCGGCCGAGCGCCTGGGACGAGGGCGTCAGCGAGGCAAGCCGCGCCGGGTGCTTCAGAAAGCGGCGAAAGTAAAGCCAGCCCTCGGTCGGTGGGCGGGCGGAAATGCGGTCTATGAGTTTGTCCTGATCGAACAGCATGGCCTCAGTATGCCGGAGAGGGGACGTGGTAACACGGGATTTTCGCCGGACTTGCGGTACTAACCCTCGAGCCTCTTCAACAGTTCCTCATGCAGCTCCGCGCTCGCGCTGGCGACCACGCGGCCGTCGGACTCCAGCGTCAGGGCGCGGCCCTGCCAGTCGGTGATGATGCCGCCGGCGCCTTCCACCACCGGGGCCACCGGCAGGTAGTCGTAGGGCTGCAGGTTGCAGTCGATCACGGCGTCCACCTGGCCCGAGGCGAGCTGCGCGTAGGGATAGCAGTCGTAGCTGAAACGGCGGAAGCGTCCGCAGGCCATCAGCCGCGCGAAGGCTTCGCCGTGTTCGCTCATCAGGGTGTTGGCCTCGTTGAGGCAGAGGAAGGCCTGGTCCAGGGCGATGCCCTTGCGGCAGGCGATCGGCGTGCCGTCGCGGTCGCTGCCGGTTTCCAGGCTGCCGCCGTAGCACTCGCCCAGGGCCGGCATGCGGATGATCCCGGCGACGGGCGTGCCCTGCCGCAGCACCGCGACCAGCAGGCCGAAGAGGGGAGAGCCGGAGATGAAGGACTTGGTGCCGTCTATGGGGTCGATCACCCAGACGAACTCGCGCTCCAGTCCCTCGCTGCCGAATTCCTCGCCCAGGATGCCGTGGTCCGGAAACCGCGCGGCGATGGCCTGGCGCAGCGCCGCCTCGGTCTCACGGTCGGCGACGGTGACCGGGCTGTCGTCGGACTTCTGTTCGACGGAAAAGCCGGCCCGGAAATAGTGCAGTGGCGTCGCCACCGCGGCGGCGCTCACGTCGCGGGCGGCCTGCAGCAGGGCGGCCGCGGAAAGGTCCTGCGGTTTTGTGGTCATGGCTGCCGATGTGATCGCCGCACGCTGCTCAGGCGTGTTTCTGCGCGACGACCACACGCACGCCGGCTTCGCCCAGGAAGGCGGCGATGTCCTGCGGCGGCGCGGCGTCGGTCACCAGGGTGTCGACCACGCCCGGGGCCTCGACACGGACCGGCGCATGGCGGCCGAACTTGGTGGCGTCGGCCACCACGATGGTGTGCTCGGCGTGCTGGATGATTTCGCGCGAGAACTCGGCTTCCTGCAGGTCGAACAGCATGAAGCCGGACTCGGCGTCGATGGCCGCGGCGGAAAGTACGGCATAGCGTACCGTGAACTGGCGCACGAAGTTGATCGCCTCGCGCCCGAAGGCGCCGGCATCGTGGGCGCGCAGCTCGCCGCCGGCCATGAACACGCGGTTGTTGTTGCGCGTCGCCAGCATCTGCGCCACCGCCAGGGAGTTGGTCACCACGAAGAGGTCGTGATGGCCGCGCAGGGCGCGGGCGACGTAGGCCGTGGTGGAACCGATGTCGAGGATCAGCGAGTCGCCGTTCTGGATCATCTGCGCCAGCTGGCCGGCGATCAGCCGCTTGGCGTCGGGGTTCTCGTCCATGCGCTGGGCGAAGGGTGCCTCCTGCACGGCATCCGGCAGGTAGACGCCGCCATGCACCTTGCGCACCAGGCCGCGCCCGGCCAGCTTCTTCACGTTGCGGCGGATGGTCTCCTCGGAAACCTCCAGCCGGCGGGCGAGATCCTGAATGCGGCAGGAACCGGAGACCTTCAGTTCGTCGAGGATCTCCATCTCGCGATGGGTCGAGTGCATGCTTTCAACCTCCGCGCCCGGCCACCCCGGGGTTTCGGCCCTGTGGCGCTGCAACCAGTATTTCGCATTCGCCCGCTTCCCGGCAACCAAAATTGCCAAAATTCCCACAAAACCACATAACGCGCGTTGACAGTTGTGGCTTATCGGCGGAACAATACTTTTGCGTCCGGCCGCTGCCGCGCGGCGGCGGGCGCTGCGCGGCCAAGGCCGTGTCGCGGGGAACGCGAGGCAGAAAAAAAGAATCGGAACGGGAAGGACGGAAGCATGCGGACAGGTATGAAGAGGCTGCTGGGAGCCGGCTTGGCACTGGCGGTCGGGCTGGGCGCCGCCGGAACGGCGCTGGCGGAGGTCGAATCCAAGGACCCCATCAAGCTCACGCTGCACGACTGGACGGGCCAGCTGATCACCACCAAGCTGATGGGCGAGGTGCTGAAGAAGGCCGGCTACAACATCGAATACGTGCAGGCTGACTACATCGCGCAGTTCGCCGGGCTGAAGACCGGCGACCTGCATGTTGCCATGGAGATCTGGGAGACCACCGGGCGCGAGGCGATGGACGAGGCGACGGCCACCGGCAAGGTGGAGAACCTCGGCGAGACCGGCATGCAGGCCATCGAGGAGTGGTGGTATCCCGCCTACATGAAGGAGAAGTGCCCGGGCCTGCCGAACTGGGAGGCGCTGAACGACTGCGCCGAGGCTTTCTCGACGCCGGAGACCGCGCCGAAGGGGCGCTATCTCGGCGGCCCCGTGACCTGGGGCGGCTTCGATGACGAGCGCGCCGAGGCCCTGGAACTGGATTTCGAGGTGGTGCACGCCGGCACCGACGCGGCGCTCTTCGCCGAACTGGAATCAGCCTACCAGCGCCAGGCGCCGGTCCTGCTGTGGGTCTATGCGCCGCACTGGGCACCGATCAAGTACGAGGGCGAGTGGGTCGAGTTTCCGGCCTACACCGCCGAGTGCTACGCCGATCCGTCCTGGGGCAGCAACCCGGACATGGCCTACGACTGCGGCAAGCCGCGCGGGCCGATCTGGAAGGTGTCCTGGTCGGGCGTGAAGGACAAGTGGCCGGGCGCTTACAACGCCGTCAAGGCCTTCAAGGTCTCCAACGAGGAGATGGGCTCCATGGTCGCCGCAGTTGACCTGGACGGCAAGGACCTCGACGCGGTGGTCGCAGACTGGATCGCCAAGAACGAGGCAACCTGGAGTCAGTGGATCGCCAAATAGGCTACACTGCGGCCGGCAGCCGGGGCGGTGAACTCCCGCGCCCCGGTGCCGGCTTTCTGT
>DAIQBR010000234.1:1824-6299 GCA_036781105.1 Kiloniellaceae bacterium | reverse complement strand
GGAGCGGCCGCCGCCGCGGTAGTCGCGAATGCCGTACTTCGTCCACCAGGTATAGTCGGCATGGCCGGGGCGGAACTTGTCGGCGATGTCGCCGTAGTCCTTGGAGCGCTGGTCCTGGTTCTCGATCAGCAGCGAGACCGGCGTGCCGGTGGTCACGCCCTCGAAGACGCCGGAGAGGATCTTCACTTCGTCGGGTTCGCGGCGCTGCGTGGTGAAGCGCGATTGTCCCGGCTTGCGCCTGTCGAGCCAGTGCTGCAGCTCGGCTTCGGTCAGCGCGATGCGCGGCGGCACGCCGTCGACCACGCAGCCGATGGCGGGACCGTGACTCTCGCCCCAGGTGGTGAAGCGAAAGAACTCTCCGAAACTGTTGCCTGCCATCGGCGGAGTGCCCTTGCGGGGGAGACGGGTGTTTGAGGACTTTAGGAGTGGTTGGTGAAGTTCTTCAGCAGTTCGGCCAGCTGCGGCGCGGCGTCGACCGCCATCATGCCGACGACGTGGTAGCCGGAATCGACGTGGTGCACCTCGCCGGTGACGCCGCCGGACAGGTCGGACAGCAGGTAGAGGCCGGCGCCGCCGACCTGGCCGATGCTGACGTTCTGGCGCAGCGGCGAATTCAGCTCGTTCCACTTCAGGATATGGCGAAAGTCGCCGATGCCGGAGGCGGCGAGGGTGCGGATCGGCCCGGCGGAGATCGCATTCACGCGAATGTTCTGGTCGCCGAGGTCGGCGGCGAGGTAGCGCACGCTCGATTCCAGCGCGGCCTTGGCGACACCCATGACGTTGTAGTGCGGCATCACGCGCTCGGCACCGTAGTAGGTCAGCGTCAGGATGCTGCCGCCGTCTTTCATCAGCGGCACCGCGCGCTGGCTGATCGCGGTCAGCGAGTAGCAGGAGATGTCGAGCGAGCGCAGGAAGTTGTCGCGGCTGGTCTGCAGGTACTTGCCCTTCAGCTCGTCCTTGTCGGCATAGGCGATGCAGTGGACCAGGAAGTCCAGCTTGCCCCAGCGCTTCTCGATTTCGGCGAAGACGGCATCGATGGAGGCATCGTCGGTGACGTCGCAGGGCGCGACGATCTCCGAGCCGACCGACTGCGCCAGCGGGCGCACGCGCTTCTCCAGGGCCTCCCCCTGGTAGGTGAAGGCCAGCTCGGCCCCCTGTTCCCGTACTGCCGTGGCGATGCCCCAAGCAATGGACCGGTCATTGGCGACCCCCATGACAAGGCCGCGCTTGCCGGCCATTAAGGGTTGGGGCTCGGTCATTCCGTCTCCTCGATGTAAGCCAGATTATATAGGCGTTTCAGAACGTGCGGCATCCTACACCAAAGCCTAGGCGGGTCAACGCCGGGACCCCCCAATAATCCCACATTTCCGCCGATTCCTGCTGTACAATGGGCCGTCTGAGGGGGCTCTGGGCGGAGCTGGATCGTTGTTATGAAAAAACCTGACCTACCTGGATTCCTGCGGAACCTCATACCCTTTGCGGCCTATTGCGGGCACCGCTTCATGGCCGACCAGTGCCTGCGTACAGCGACCCAGTTGAGCTACGCCTCCTTGCTCGCCATCGTGCCCGCCCTGGCCATCTGCCTCGGCCTGCTGTCGGCCCTGCCGGGTTTCGAGAGCCTGCGGCTCAAGGCCCAGGTGCTGCTGTTCGACAACCTGGTGCCCAATGCGGGCGTCGAGGTCAGCGACCAGCTCGCCGCCTTCGTGGAGAACGCCAGCTCGATGACCGGGTTCGGCACGCTCGCCCTGGCGCTCACCGTCATGCTGCTGCTCTCCACCATCAACGGCGCGTTCAACGCCATCTGGCGGGTCACCGAGCCGCGGCCCTTCATGGTGCGGGTTATGGCCTACTGGATGATCCTCACCATCGGCCCGATCTTCCTCGGCGCCTCGCTGTCGCTGTCCAGCTACGGCTTCGCCACCACGGTGCTGGAACACGGCGATCGCGCCTTCGGGCTCACGCGCCTGCTGCCCTTCCTGCTCACCACCGCCGGCTTCACGCTGCTCTATTCGGTGGTGCCGGCGCGCCCGGTGGCGGTGCTCCACGCCTTGATCGGCGGTGTCGTCGCGGCGGCGCTGTCGGAGTTCCTCAAGACGGGCTTCGGCTTGTATCTGAAGCAGTTTCCTTCCTATGAGGCGATCTACGGCGCGCTGGCGGCGGTGCCGATCTTCCTCGTGTGGATGTACCTCTCCTGGGCGGTGGTGCTGTTCGGCGCGGAGATCGCCGCCTCGGTGCGCGAGTGGCGCCTGGTCGACCGCCTGCGTCAGGGCAGCCGCGGCGGCGGGCCGCGCCTCGCACTGGCGCTGCTCTACCGGCTGCGCAACGCGGCGCGCAACGGGACGTCGATGAAGGAGTCGGCGCTGACCCGCGGTCTGCCGGCCAATCTCGAACAGCTCGCCTCGGTGCTGGATGCGTTGAAGCGCAACGGCTTCGTCAATCGCAGCGGCGGCAACTGGTTCCTGGCGCGCGATCTCACCGCGGCCAGCCTGCAGGATCTCCTGCAGGCGCTCGATCTGGCGCTGGAGCCGCGCGAGGGCTGGCCGGAAGGCGGCGAAGCCATCGTCACTGCCGCCGGCGAACTGGGCCATGACGTGAAGGGCAAGAGCCTGGCCGCGCTCATCGACAAGGCGACGGCCAGCGATCCGCCGGACGGCGTCGCCCGCCTGCATCCCACCCCGCGCGACGAGCGCTGACCGCCAGAGGTTTCTCCCGCTATGGATCTACTGCATGTTCTGGCCTTTGCCGGCGTCGCCGCGTTGCTGGTGATGTCACCCGGCCCCAACGGAGTCCTGATCGCCAGGACGGTGCCGACCTCGGGCCGCGGCGCGGGCTTCGCCAACGTCGCCGGCTTCGTCGCCGCCTTCTACCTGCACGGCGCGCTGTCGATCTTCGGCATCTCGATCATCCTGGTGCGTTCCGCCGAGGCCTTCTTCGTGGTCAAGATGCTGGGCGCGGCCTACCTCTGCTGGATCGGATTCAAGGCCTTGCGGGATGCCTGGCGCGGCATCTCCAGGCCGGCCGAGGTGGAGCCGGCACGCCGTCGTCGCCACCAGTCAAAGGCTTTCGCGGAAGGTTTCGCCACCAACGCCTTGAATCCCAAGGTCTCGATGTTCTACCTCGCCGCCTTTCCCCAGTTCATTCCCTTCGGCGAAGGCGCGGTCGCTTCGGCCTTCCTGCTGGTCTGTGTGCATGCGCTGCTGAACGCGGTCTGGTTCACCGCCATGATCCTGCTCTTCGCACGCCTCACGCGGGCGGCGCGCAGCGGGCGCTTCCAGCGTTGGCTGAAGGCGGTGACAGGTGTCGTCTTCGTCGCCTTCGGGGTACGGCTGGCCGCCCTTAATCCTTGAGGGCCTGTCTGCGGCTTCAGTGCTGCGAGGGCTGGTCGTCGTCGGCGCCGAGGTGCTCGCGCAGTTGATCCTGCGCTGATTCCGGCAGTTCCTGGATCGCCTCGTTCAACTCCGCCAGGGCGCGGCGCAGGCTGTAGACCTGGTCGAGCAGGCGCAGCACCACGGGGATGGCGTCCTCGTTGACGCCCAGATCGTTGCGCAGCTCGGCGATCAGCTTCACGCGCGCGACGTCGGTTTCGTCGAACAGGTAGTCGCCTTCCTCCTCGACCGGCAGCACCCAGTGCTGCTCGATCCAGGCATGCAGTTCGCTGGCGCCGATCTCCAGCGTGACGAGAACCTCGTCGAACCTCACCAACATGGTTTCGCGCTCTCCTCTCCCTGCACAGCGGCGTCCCTTTGCCGGGACGTCTTGGCGCCTCAGGTCATGCCCGCCTTGCGCCGCGGGTCGTAGCCGTGCGAACGGCTCCAGTTTTCGATGAACTCGCGAAGCTCCTGGTCCGGGCGCTCCGGCAGCATGACGCGCAGCTTGACGTACTGGTCGCCGACCTCGTCGCTGTCGCGCGCCTGGATACCCTTGCCTTTGAGGCGCAGGGTGCTGCCGCTGTTGGAGCCTTCCGGGATTTTCATCGACACGCTGCCGTGCACCGTCGGCACCGTCACCGTGGCGCCGAGCACGGCTTCCTGCAGCGTCACCGGCAGCTCGACGTGGACGTTGTTGCCTTTGCGCTCGAAGAAGGCGTGCGGTTCGATATGGACCTCGACCAGCGCGTCGCCGGCCGGCCCGCCGCCGACGCCTGGCATGCCCTGGCCCTTCAGGCGCAGGGTCTGGCGGTCCTCGGTGCCCGGCGGGATGCGCACGTCGAGGGGCTTGCCGTCGGCCAGCTTGATCCGCTTCTTGGCGCCCTTGGCGGCATCGAGGAAGGTGATCGGCACGGTGTAGGAGACGTTGGCCCCCGGCCGGCGGACGCGGCGGCTGCGTGACCCGAAGAGGTCGGCGAAGATGTCGTCGACGTTGACGTCCTCGCCGAAGTCGAAGGTGCTGTATTTGCTGCCGCGCTTGGTGCCGGCGTGGTTGCGGTAGAAGCCGCCCTTCCAGGCCGTCTCCTGGCCGCTGGCGTCGATCTCGCC
>DAIQBR010000234.1:367-1814 GCA_036781105.1 Kiloniellaceae bacterium | reverse complement strand
GGTCGAAGCGCTTACGCTTCCCGGCGTCGCCCAGGATGCTGTAGGCCTGGGAGATTTCCTTGAACTGCTGCTCCACGGCCTTGTTGCCCGGGTTGATGTCCGGGTGCAGTTCCTTGGCCAGTTTGCGGTAGGCGCGCTTGATGTCCTCTTGCGAGGCCGAGCGCTCGACATTCAGCAGCTTGTAGGGATCCTGCATGGTGCTCTAGTGATGATGCCCCGAGGCGGCGGGGACTGGAATCGGGAAAGGAGGCATCCCGAAAGATACCTCCTCCCGTTCCGGCACCCAAGGGGGTGTCGTTATTTTCCCGCGATCTCTGTGCCTTGCGTCAGTTGCGGATCTCCCAGGCGCCGTCCGGCTGGCGGCAGGCCACGCCGTAGGCCTGCTCTTCCTTGCCGCCGATGATCACCGTCTGCTGGAACTCGCGGCAGTAGGCGCCGCTCGAGGAGGTGCCCTCGCGCGTCGGGGTCACGCTGCCACGGTTGCCGCTCTCGGGATTGCTCCAGGTGATGGTCTCGCCGACCGGTGCGGTGGCGGCCCTCTGATAGGCGCTCTGTGCCTTCTGCCGATCTACCTCGTCCATGGTGCGGCCGATTTCGCTGCCGACAAAGGCGCCCAGCAGGGCGCCGGCGGCAGTTGCGGCGAGCTGGCCGGTGCCGCTGCCGAACTGGGCGCCGAACAGGCCGCCCGCGGCGGCGCCGCCCAGGGTGCCGATGGTCTGCTTAGTGCCGCCCAGACTGCTGTTCTCGCAGGCGGCGGCGGTCAGCGCGATGGCGGCGGCGGCGATAATGACTCTGAATTTCATCGAAACACCCTTTCCGAACGGTAGGGTCCCCCCCACTGAAAATCCCCATTCTTGGCCCAGGGGGAACTGTTAGGCGCCAAATGGGGCAAACCGATGGCAGGCGCCGGAGCGTCTTTGGTTCCTGCCGTGGTACGGCCGGGCGCTGGCGGGCATCCCCGCAGCCGACAGGGGGCCCGATTCCGGGCCTTTCCGGCCTGTTCTAGACTACGCCGCCGCTATATGGTGGCGCTCTGCGCTAGATCAACGCCGCGCCCGAGGGATGGTTTCCCAGCGGACGGTTTTCAGGGGCCGGCGCCCTAATTGAGGTTGAGTTGCATGGAGATCAGATCGGAAAGGCCGGCCGATCCCCTCGACGTCTTCGCCGCCTGGCTGGGCGAGGCCGAGGCCAAGGAACCCAACGACCCCACCGCCATGGCGCTGTCCACGGTGGGCGAGGACGGCATGCCCTCCTGCCGCATGGTGCTGCTGAAGGGCTACGACCGGGACGGCTTCGTGTTCTACACCAACTACGAGAGCCGCAAGGGCCGCCAGCTGCTGGCGCATCCCAAGGCGGCGCTGCTGTTCCACTGGAAGAGTCTGCGCCGCCAGGTCCGCGTCGAGGGAGACGTTTCCCCGGTCAGCGACGCGGAAGCCGACGCCTACTT
>DAIQBR010000234.1:0-357 GCA_036781105.1 Kiloniellaceae bacterium | reverse complement strand
AGCCGCCATAAGCAGAGCCAGATCGGTGCCTGGGCCAGCCGGCAGTCGCGCCCGCTGGAAGGCCGCTTCGAGCTTGAGAAGCGGGTCGCGCTCTTTGCCGCCAAGCACGCGATCGGGCAGGTGCCGCGCCCGCCCTACTGGTCGGGCTTCCGGCTGGTGCCGCGGCTGATCGAGTTCTGGCAGGACGGCGCCTTCCGCCTGCACGATCGTCTGGTCTACAGGCGCGCGCAAGCAGCAGAAGCGGGGGAGAGCGGGGGTTGGACGACGGAGCGCCTCTACCCGTGAGCGCCTCACAGGACGCCGGTGTCAGGGTCAGCGGGCCGGAGGCTGCCCGTCTGCTGCACCCGGCGACCACCG
>DAIQBR010000233.1:0-6310 GCA_036781105.1 Kiloniellaceae bacterium | reverse complement strand
CGAGGCGCACGCCGACCGGGTCGCGGTAGTCGAGATCTTCCGGCTTCTGGCGGCGGTGATAATCGGAGATGCGTTCGGCGGCCAGTTCCAGCGCCTGGATCGTCTCCGGCGCGCAGGCGCCGACGGCGGCGTCGAGTTCGGCCTGCGGGATGCGCAGGGTCTCCGGCGTCAGGGCCAGGCGGTCGAACTGCTTGGTGTAGGCGATGAGAGCGGCATCGCCCTTGGCGCGCACTTCCGCGACGATCGCCGCCACCACGGCGTCGACGTCCGCCGCGGCCTCGCGCTTGCCGCCCAGGAAGGCGACGAAGTCGGCCTCGAAGCCGGCGGCCTTGCTGTCGAGCCTAAGCGGCATCGGCGGCCTCGCGGAAACGTTCGACCCAATCGGTCAGCTCGTCGGAGCGGGTCTTCAGCGCCGCGCGGTTCACGATCAGGCGCGAGGTCACCTCGGCGATGGTTTCGATCTCGACGAGGTCGTTGGCCTTCAGGGTCGAGCCGGTGGAGACAAGATCGACGATGCGCCGGCAGAGGCCCAGTCCGGGGGCCAGTTCCATGGCGCCGTTCAGCTTGATGCACTCGGCCTGCACGCCGCGTGCGGCGAAGTGGCGGCGGGTCACGCCGGGATACTTGGTGGCGACGCGGATGTGGCTCCAGCGGCTCGGGTCATCGCTCTCGGCGAGGCGGCGCGGCGCGGCGACCGAGAGGCGGCAGTGGCCGATCTTCAGGTCGACCGGGGCGTAGAGTTCGGGGTAGTCGAACTCCATCAGCACGTCGTTGCCGGCGACGCCCAGGTGGGCCGCGCCGAAGGCCACGAAGGTGGCGACGTCGAAAGAGCGCACACGAATGATATCGAGGCCGGGATGATTGGTCGAAAAGCGCAGCTGGCGGGCGTTGTCGTCACCGAAAGCCGCCTCCGGCTCCAGCCCGACGCGGGCCAAGAGCGGACTTAATTCCTTCAAGATCCGGCCCTTGGGGACCGCCAGGATCAGGGGCTCGTTGGGCGAGACGGCTGGGGACGACACGGCAGGCAGCTCCGGGACTTTCGCGCGAAAAGACCGCCCCAGGGGCGATCGGCCCCCGGGCGGCGGCCCCTGGTATGGCGATTTTTGCCCGGAATTGCCACCGCCTTTTTGCCGCGGCGGGGGCGCTGCCCCCAGCCGTCCCTCAGTCCGCCTCGGGCGCCGCCGGGGCGTCTTCCCCATGCTGCGGGCGCCAGCGGGTCGGCCAGGGCTGGCCGATGTCCTCCAGGTGACAGCGGATCGCCTGGACCTCCAGGCGCACCGCCGCCTCGCCGGCGAACAGCAGGGTGATGGTGCCGGGCTGCGCGGTGATGGTGAGCAGGCTGAGAATCTCGTCGTTGCCGCCGGGCTTCAGGCCGCGGTAGCGCACGCGCTCCACCTTGTCGAAGCAGAGGGCGGCGTTCACCCGCTTGAAGGGCGGCGCGCCCTCGGCATCCTCGAAGCTGGCGTCATCGTCCGCCGGCTCCGGCGCGGGCGCGGCGGGACGCTGGTCCTCGGCCGGGTCGCCGTCCCAGCAGAAGCGGTTGGCCACCAGCACGAAGCGCTTCTCCTCCGCCAGGTAAGCCATGTCGCTGACCGGCACCAGGGCGTCCTGCAGCACCGCGGCAATCACGTCCATGTCGGCGGGATCCAGCGCGCGCAGCTTCAGCGGCTTTTCGTCCGGGGTGGTGTCTTCTGCCATGGCGGGGAGCTTACCCTCGATCTCTTGAGATCGCGACTATTGGCGCGCGCGGCGGCGCTGGATCGCGGCGCCGCAGGCGGCCAGCTTCTGCTCCAGGTGCTCGTAGCCGCGGTCGAGGTGGTAGACGCGGTTCAGCACAGTCTCGCCCTCGGCGGCGAGGCCGGCCAGCACCAGCGAGACCGAGGCGCGCAGGTCGGTCGCCATGACCTCCGCACCGGTCAGCCTGGGGCGGCCGCGCACCATGGCCGAGGCGCCGTGCACGTTCACGTTGGCGCCCATGCGGGTCAGCTCCGGCACATGCATGAAGCGGTTCTCGAAAATCGACTCGGTGATCATGGCAGCGCCCTCCGCGGTGGACATAAGCGCCATGATCTGGGCCTGCAAGTCCGTCGGGAAGCCGGGGTAGGGCTCGGTCATCACATCGACGCCGTGCACCGGGCCGTTGCTCCGCTCGACGGCCAGGCCGCGCGCGGTCTCCTCGACGCTGACACCGGCCTCGCTGAGCACCTTGATGACGGCGCTGAGATGGTCGGCGCGGCCGCCGACGAGTTCCAGCCTGCCGCCGGTGATGGCGGCGGCGATGGCGTAGGTGCCGGCCTCGATGCGGTCGGCGACGACGCTGTGCTCGGCGCCGTGCAGTGCCTCGACGCCCTGGATGGTGATGCGGTCGCTGCCCAGCCCCTGGATCTTCGCACCCATCTTGATCAGACACTCACCCAGGTCGATGACCTCCGGCTCGCGCGCGGCGTTGACCAGCTGGGTCTCGCCGCGGGCCAGGCAGGCGGCCATCAGCAGGTCCTCGGTGGCGCCGACGGAGACCTTGGGGAAGACCACCTTGCCGCCGGTCAGACCCTTGGGCGCCAGGGCGTGGATGTAGCCTTCCTCCAGGCGGATCTCGGCGCCGAGCTTCTCCAGGCCCTCCAGGTGCAGGTCGACCGGGCGGGTGCCGATGGCGCAGCCGCCGGGCAGCGAGACCTTGGCCTCGCCGACCCGGGCGACCAGCGGGCCGAGCACCAGCACCGAGGCGCGCATCTTGCGCACCAGGTCGTAGGGTGCGACGACGGAGGTGATGGTCTTGGCCGTCATCTCCAGCACGCCGCCCCGAGAAGCTTGCCCTGGGGAGCCCTTCTCGACGCCGCCGTTCATGTGCAGCGCGACGCCGTGCTGGGCCAGCAGGTTCGACATGGTCGAGATGTCGGCCAGGTGCGGCACGTTGGACAGGCGCAGGGTGTCGGCGGTGAGCAGGCTGGCCGCCATCAGCGGCAGGGCGGCGTTCTTGGCGCCGCTGATGTGGATCTGCCCGACGAGGCGCCGGCCGCCCTGGATGACGATCTGGTCCATTGAGTCTCTTTATCTAGGGGCCAATTGAATAGGGGCCGGGGCGCTACAGGCGCGGCAGGGTGACGCCGCGCTGGCCCATGTACTTGCCGGCGCGGTCGGCGTAGGACACGTCGGGCGCCTTGTCCCCCCTCAGGAAGAGGAACTGGCAGGCGCCCTCGTTGGCGTAGACCTTGGCCGGCAGCGGCGTGGTGTTGGAGAACTCCAGGGTCACGTGGCCCTCCCACTCCGGCTCCAGCGGCGTGACGTTCACGATGATGCCGCAGCGCGCGTAGGTCGACTTGCCGAGGCAGATCACCAGCACGTCGCGCGGGATGCGGAAGTATTCCACGGTGCGCGCCAGCACGAAGGAGTTCGGCGGGATGATGCAGACCGCGGTGTTGCGCTCGACGAAGCTCTGGTCCGAGAAGTTCTTGGGGTCGACGATGGCGTTGTCGACGTTGGTGAAGATCTTGAACTCCTCGGCGACGCGGGCGTCGTAGCCGTAGGAGCTGACGCCGTAGGAGATCACCCCTTCGCGGCGCTGGGCCTCGACGAAAGGCTCGATCATGCCCTTGGTCGTGGCCATTTCGCGAATCCAGCTGTCCGGCATGATGGCCATGGCCGTCACGCTCCCATCGGTTGGAGAATCGACCTGCCGCGGAAGGTGCCCGAAAAGGCGCAGGCAGGACGGGCGTTTCTACTCTGTGAATCGGGGATTCTCAAGGGCGGCCCTGCCTCAAGGGTGGGGGAGTCTCAAGGGTGGGGCCCTCATGAGGCATCGCCGCCCCCGCCGTCCCTGCCCCCACCGTCCCCGTCACCGCCGGGCGGCGGCGCGACAGGGCCGCGCCGGGCGTCCTGGCGCTCGCGCTGGGTGTCCTGGCGCTCGCGCTGTTGGGCCTTGCGCTTCTTCAGGTTGTCGCGCAGGGCCTGGGCGAGGCGCTCCTGGCGGTCGGCCTGAGGGCTGGCCGGGGGCGCGGCGGACTTTCGGGAATCCTTGGGAGCGGTCGGCATGGCCCGCGACACTGCCCCCCCGAATGGGGCAGGGTCAAGGCCGCCAAAGCGCGGAAAGCCGGCGTTAAGGTGGCCTTAAGGGGGCAGCGCCTAAGACCCCGCGGGGGCCGCTTCGCCGCCGGGCGCAAATCGCCGCCGAAAGAGAGGCGAAAGGGGGCAAGAGCCTTGCCATCGGGGGCCGCCGGTGGCATGTTCCGGCCCCGTCGGGCAGGAAGCCCGCTGATGTGCCGCCGTAGCTCAGGGGTAGAGCACACCCTTGGTAAGGGTGGGGTCGGGTGTTCAATTCACCCCGGCGGCACCATTTCTTAGCCCGCTCAGCTAAGTTATGCGCATCCACGACGCAACCACTGGGGGGAGCGGCCGCCTTCGCGGCAGAGCCTCATCCCTCTTCTTGCCTCGTAGCCATCCGGACAAAGTCGACTTGGTGCAGTGCCTCCCGACGCGGAAACTGACAATATTCGGGTGACGAATCGTACAATCAGCGGGGGCGACCGACTCAAACAGCGAAGGATCGACGATGCCTTCTGATAACCTTGAGCTCCGAGAGCTTCTTAACCTGCCACCCGAATTCCTTCAGGCCCTTGGGTCAGTTATTGCCCACTTCGAGCAGAGCTACGGCCTGATGGGCCTCACCATCGCCCGAACGACCCACCTTTCCTACGAAGAGGCGATGGGCAAACTCCACCAGTTGCGTGACCGCGACACAGTCAAAAAGCAGGTCAAGGCTGATTATAGAGCAGCTGTTTCTCGTGATCTGCCGGCCGAAACGGCACGGCGTAAGGCCGACGAATTCGATCAGCTGATTGACCACTGGAAGGAGCTCGGTGGGCGTCGCGACGACGTAGGCCACTGTTTTTGGTCTGTTAGCAAGCTCGACGGAGCGATTGCCGGAACGAGAAAAGGAAAGCTACTCACGACGGACGGAGCAATGCCCTACTCGATCGCCGATCTGAAAGAGCTGATAGCGGATCTGCAGCAGTTCATCATCCACCTCAATCGCATGACTGCGCCGGAGTTGGTGCGTGGCCCCGAGACTGACCTCAACCGTATCCCGTCGCGGTTCAAACCGGGCAGCTACCGGACAAGCCCGGCTATCGTGGTTGAGACCACTGCAGCCGCCACCTTCTCAGTTGAATACGGACTCGAGCAGCTTGCATCTGCCAACGTACGAAAAAAGTAAACCAGCGGGGAAACTCCTCTGGTGGACCAGCGGCTAGGAGTTGGCCGTAGCGACTTGTCCCCGCCGGGAACTGCTGATCTGTTTCATAGTTCTCCGCCTGCGACAATTCCAAAGATCTCGTCAAACACGCCCACTAGAATCAGTACACCCCTGAAAGCTGAGATCTTTCAATGGCTAACGCCTAAAGAGTGTCTCCACTTTCAGTCCTCGAAAAGCAGCGCCAATTTGGCCTTACCAAGACACCGATTTTTCGAGAACAGCCTCAAGCTTCACCTCCAGGTCAGACCAATCACGATCTTCCGGAGCAAATGTCCTCCTGACTGAAAGTCCCTCTGCATCAACCATGCTTTGAAAGGACGTGTCGGCGCGCCTTAGATACACCGCCCAACGAAGAACATCGTCTTTCATTTTCTCGGTCATTGCGTCTAGGTCATCCACTTCCGGCCGCTCCCATTCGGTCATGATCTCGTTAATGAACCTGAGATTACGTTCAAGGCTTGCGAACCCAGGGGCCATATCCACAGAAACAGCGAACGAAAGCGCATTCATACTTCGTACTGCATCTCCTGCAGCACCACACCCCGTACCGAATGCCGATGCGGTCGAAAGCAGTCCCTTATTCCTATCTTCCGACTCTGCTTGTTTAAGTCCCTCCAGCACCTCGTCGATCGCATCAAATAAGTGAAACCCAGCATTCTGTAGGTTGCTGGCCATCTCTGACCTTATGCCAATCCACTTTCTCTGCTCTCGGCGCTCAATCCAAGTGTTCAACAGAAGGTAAATAAGCCCAAGCTCAATGACGACGCCAATGGCCTCAGCGAAGAGGTTTTCGTAGATGCCAGCTTCGCCCCAAGTACCAAAAACTGCCCCAAGAACTAATCCGCAGATCAGCACAACTAAACAGACGGGAAAGATTATCCACGCATATACACGCTGATCGTCATGAGGTGGCAAAATCTTCATTTGCACAGTCACTTTCAAACAGAAAAGCTCGCGGAATGGTTGTGCCGCAACATATCAGCGAATATCCGGCAGCTCTAGTGATTACCCTTGGTAAGGGTGGGGTCGGGTGTTCAATTCACCCCGGCGGCACCATTTCCC
>DAIQBR010000232.1:233-6335 GCA_036781105.1 Kiloniellaceae bacterium | reverse complement strand
AGATCATCGCCGAGCGCATCATCGAGCGCGTGGTCGAGCGGGCGCAGGACCGCAAGCGGCTGCCCCAGCGCCGCAAGGGCTACACCCAGAAGGCCATCGTCGGCGGCCACAAGGTCTACCTGCGTACGGGTGAGTACGAAGACGGCGCGGTCGGCGAGATCTTCATCGACATGCACAAGGAAGGCGCCGCCTTCCGCAGCCTGATGAACAACTTCGCCATCGCGATCTCCATCGGCCTGCAGTACGGCGTGCCGCTGGAGGAATTCGTCGAGGCCTTCACCTTCACGCGTTTCGAACCCTCGGGCATGGTCGACGGCAACGACGCCATCAAGATGGCGACCTCCGTGCTCGATTACATTTTCCGGGAGCTCGCGATCTCCTACCTCGGCCGCAACGACCTGGCCCATGTGGAACCGGCGGACATGATGCCGGATGCCATCGGCACCGGCGACGGCCAGGGGGATCTGCCCGAGGAGACGGTCGCCGCAACGGTGCGCCGCTACGCCTCCAAGGGTTATGTGCGCAACCAGCTTCTGGTCGTGAACGGCGGCGCCGCCAACGGAACCACGGGCATGTCGGTCGGGTCGGTGACCCAGTCGACCACCGTGTCCGCCAGCGGCGTCTCCCAGGAACTCGCCGGCTCTACAGGCTCCGCCGAAGCCTATGCCGTCGAGGCCACAGTCGTTCGTCAGGTCGACTCCCGCCTGGAGCGCGTGCGCGAAGCACGCATGAAGGGTTACGAAGGCGATTCTTGCGACGAATGTGGCAACTTTACACTGGTCCGCAACGGCACATGCCTGAAGTGCGCCACCTGCGGCGGTACCAGTGGCTGCTCATGAAGAGTAGCAGGACAGTAACTCACGTAGAGTAAGTAGCGTAAGTTAGGTATCAGTATTCCTACCTGTACGACTCACGTCTGAGTTCTCCCTGTGAACTTCAAGGGGCGTCCGCGGCGGCGGCGCCCCCTTCTTTTTGCTGAAGCGGCAGCGCCCCACCGCCCCTGGGATCGTTCAGTCGGTCTTGCCCCAACAGACTGAAGGGGACTTTGGAGGTAACTCCACTTTCCACCTGGACTCCGCGAATGCCTTGGCCCTGAGATGCCAGTGCCGCCAGTGATCGCCGACCGCGTCACGCAGTTCACGCCCTCACCAGAGGACAGTTGTTCCAGCTCCATCGGGTGATCGGCCGGCTCACTCCGGCGATGAGATTCGGGGGATAGGGCGCGTCAACAGAACCGGGCAAGGCCCGGGAAGCCTTTCCGAAGGCCAGATCAACGAATGCTTCGGTCTCCTGCCCGGGACCACCGATACGATTTCTCGAATCCGCACAGCCCCAGGGAGATGCCCAGCGGCCGGGCATTCCGTGCCGTACGGCACAGCAAGGGAGGCAACGATATGGAGTGGATTACGAGCAGCGGCTTTGTCTATGTCCAGGCATTCGGCAGCGTCATTCTTCTCGTCGGGTTTCTCATCGCCTCAACACTCCTGCAACAACGTGCGTCCACAGAGAATGTCGACCGGCTGGGGGAAGCGCCGGACAGCGTGAAAGGCACCTGGACGCTCACGAGCGCGCTTGCGTACTTCAAGCGCCGGCGCGTGGAAAATATCTTTGCAAGCCGGACACACGCAGTGCCGGTGTACTCCCTCATCCTGGTCGTTCTGTTCTTCTCCTTCCTCTCCTACTTCGGGGCCGACTTCTTCTTGCGAAACCCAGAAGGCGTCGTTGCAAGCTACATTCTGGGCGGCGCAAGGGCGGCCGCCTACCTTACCGATGTTGCGCAAGCGCCGGCCAACGGCACCGACGCAAGCATCAAACTCGCAGCCTACCAGTCATCGACGCTTTTCATCATCAGCATGGCCTTTCTCGGCGCCTACATCTGGGCGATCGGACGCCTGCTTACGCGGATAAATACCGATGATATGAACCCCTCGACCTACTACTTCCTGACATGCCGGATCCTGACGGCTTGCCTTGTCGCTGCCGTCGCCCGTCATGTCGTGGACGCGGTATCCGGCGGCAGTGCGTTTCTGGAGACCAGCACCGGCGTGCCGGTCGGCCTGGCAATCCTGGGTTTTGCCATCGGCTGGAACCCCACTCTCTGGGTCGATGAGCTGGTTCGCAGAGCTGCCAAGTTCCTGCAGGAGAAGACACCGCGCCAGCTGCCGCCCGGTCAGGACAGCCTGCCACAGAACGTCACGCTTTCGATGATTCAGGGGCTAGTCGACGACAAAATCGAGCGGCTCCGGGAGCTCGATATAGACAACTGCCAGGAGCTGGCGGACGAGAACGCGATCCTTCTGTGGTTCAGAACGCCCTACAGCCTTGAAATGGTCGTCGACTGGATCGCCCAGGCTCAGCTCTGCATCCGCTTCAGCGCGGACAGAGTGGCGCTGCTGAGACAGGCGGGCATCCGCGACATTTTCTGCTACACCAAGGCGCTGGAAGCGGATGACAGCCGAGCGTCGATCCAGTCAATACTGGTCTCGGTCCCGGCTCCGCTGCTCGTCGCGCACGCGCAGACCATTCCGCTGGAACCCTCCTATCAGCAGATCCTGGAGCTGCGCGACGCACTGAACATCAAACGGCTGGAGGCAAGCCCGCAGGGCGCCGGGAGGGCGGCCCCCGAAGGCGAGAAGACTGCTCCCACCACAATCGTCGTGAGTCGGAAGGATGGCGGCGTCACCCCTGCTGACGACGGTGCCGAAGAACCGACACCTGTGCAGTAGCCTCTGGGGGAGTAAAGGGCCGGGCACCGGCTGTCCCTCATCCCAGCGGCCAGAAGATCGGAATCACGACGGTCGCCGTGGCCCAGAGGATGAAGTTCAGCGGCAGGCCGACCTTGATGAAGTCGGTGAACCTGTAGCCGCCGGCGCTGTAGACGAAGGTGTTGGTCTGGTAGCCGATCGGCGTGGCGAAGGAGGCGCTGGCGGCGAACATGACGGCGACGACGAATGGCCGCGGATCGACGCCAAGCTGCACGGCGAGGCCCGCCGCGATGGGCGTCAGCAGGATTGCCGCCGCGTTGTTGCTCATCACCTCGGTCAGCGCCGAGGCGGTGAAGTAGACCGCCGAGAGCACGGCCAGCGGCCCCAGCGCGCCGGCCAGCTGGGCGAGGTAGTGCACGATCATCATGGCCGCACCGGTCTTCTCCATGGCGATGCCGATGGCCAGCATGCCGAAAATCAGCATGAGGATGTTCCAGCGGATCGCGCCGTAGGCCTCCTCCGCGTCGACGCAGCGCAGCGCGACCACGGCGGTCGCGGCCATGAGCGCCAAGGCGGCGATGGGCAGCACCTCGAAGGCAGCCAAAGCCATCACCAGGACGGCCGCAAGCACGGCGATGGGGGCCTTGTCGCGGCGCAGCGGCCGCTCCACCGGATGCGAGAGGTTCACCAGTTCCTTGTAGTCGAACAGCCGCTTCATGCTTTCCGGCGAACCTTCCAGCAGCAGGGTGTCGCCCATCTGCAGGTAGACGTCGTCGAAGTTGCCGGACAGCCCCTCGCCGCGCCGGTGGAGGGCCAGGATGTAGGCGCCGTAGACCCGGCGCAGGTTGAGGTCCGCCACACGGCGGCGCAGGAAACGCGACTGCGGGCCGATGACACCCTCCATCACCACCGTCTCGCGGGCGCCGATCGGCTCGATGGCGTGTCCCTCGCGCCCGCCGAAGGCGACGTCGCCGGCCTCGCGCAGGCCCAGCATGTCGCCGACCCGGCTGCGCACCACCAGCCGGTCGCCGGGTTCCAGCACCGCGCCTTCCAGTTCGCCCCGCAACGAGCGGTCACGGCGCAGCAGGTCGATCACACGCAGCCCGCGCGCCTCGGTGAAGCCGGCGTCCTGCAGGCGCTTGCCGACCAGCGGCGAGCCGAGCGGCACCAGGACGTCGGCCATGAAATGCCTGTCCTCGGATCGCGGCAGGAGGTCGGTCAAGATCTCGCGGTCCGGCAGCAGCCAGCGGCCCGCCAGCAACAGGTAAGTGATGCCGACGGCACCCATGATCGCGCCGGCCGCCGTGATCTCGAACATGCCGAAAGGCTGCAGACCCTGCTGCTGCGCGACACCGTCGACCAGGATGTTCGTCGAGGTGCCGATCAGCGTGGTGGTGCCGCCGAAGATGCTGGCGAAGGACAGCGGGATGAGCAGCTTGGAAGGTGAGAGCTGGAGCGCGCGGGCCAGGCTGATGACGACCGGCGTCAGGATCACGACTACCGGCGTGTTGTTGATGAAGGCGGACATGACCATGACGCTGGCCATCATCATCGCCAGCGAGAACAAGGGAGAGCGGCCGGCCTTGGAGACCAGACGGCCGAGGCTGTCGATCACCCCGGTACGCTCCAGCGCGGCGCTCAATACGAACATCGCGGCGATGGTCAGAGGAGCCGCGTTGCTGAAGACGCCGAGCACGTCGGCGCTGTCCAGGATGCCGGTCGCCAACAGCACGCCGACCGCCGAAAGCGCGACGATGTCCGGCGGCATGCGCTCGCGGACGAACCCGAAGAAGACAACGATGACCAGTGCCAGGACAATCCAGATCTGGACCGTGGACCAATCGATGTAGGGCATAGGATGCCACCGTGAAGCGGCTCCGGTCCGATGCCAGAACGCGCAAACTATCCGATGCCCGGGCGGCGGCGTCTATCGGGATGTGATGCAACCGCAGGGACAAATAGAGGTCGCCCCTGGGCGCCGAAAAGCAGGCAGGCCTCAGAAACTAAAAGGGAAATTCGGTAACCGGCTTACTCCCCGGCCCGGGCCCGGCGGGAAGCCTCCGCGGCGCGGACCCGCTGCTCCGGCAGCGTGAAGGTCACGCGGGTACCTTTGCCCACCGTGCTTTCCAGCCGCAGTTCGCCGCCATGCAGGTCGACCAGCTGCTTCACGATGGACAGGCCCAGGCCGGTGCCTTCCTGCGGGCGTCCCTGGTCGCGGGTGACCTGCTCGAAAGGCTGCAGCACGCGCTCCAGATCCGCTTCCGGAATGCCGATGCCGGTGTCGGCGACGAAGAGATCGAGCCGACCTTCCGGCGCCTCGCGCGCGCCCAGCACCACCTCGCCGCCGGCCGGCGTATGGCGCACGGCGTTGGACAGCAGGTTGATGAGAATCTGGCGCAGGGCCCGCTCGTCGGCCAGGATCGTCATCGCCGCGGCCGGCTCCTCCAACCGCAGGGTCAGGCCCTTGCGGTCGCAGGCCTCGCGGAACATGCCGGCGCTCTCCTCCAGGGCCTCGGAGAGTTCGATCCAGTCGTCGTTCAGCTTCACCGCGCCGGCCTCGATGCGCGAGAGGTCGAGCAGGTCGTTGATCAGCGCCAGCAGGTGGCGGGCGCTGGCGCGGATGTCCTGCAGGTACTCTGTGTAGCGCGCCGAGCCGATCTTGCCGAAGGTCTCGGCAAGGATCACCTCGGAAAAGCCGAGCACCGCGTTCAGCGGTGTACGCAGCTCATGGCTCATGTTCGCGAGGAAGGCGGACTTCGAGCGGTTGGCCTCCTCGGCGCGCAGGCGGGCCTCCTGCTCGTCGCGTTTGGAGCGTTCCATGGCCTCGGCCATGGCGTTGAACGAGACCTGCAGGTCGCGCACCTCTTCCGGCACCAGCAGGCCGGTGCTGACCTGGGTGCGTGCCTCGATGTGGCCGGCCGCCATGCGGCGCACCGCCCGCGAGACCGCGCGCAGCGGGCGCGTCATGTAGAAAGCCACGAGATAGCCGATCAGCAGCGCCGCGAACATGCCGATCACCACGACCACCAGCGCCGAGTGGCTGACCCGCGCCGCACGCTCGCGCAGTTCCTCTACCGGCTGCGCCACCATGACGCCCCAGCCGGGACCTTCCACCGCGGTATAGCGGTCTGCAGGGACGGCGAGGTGAAGGTGGCAACGCCGGCCTGGCCCTTGCGCATCTGCTCTACCGGAGGGATTCCGGCGAGGTCACGCGGCGGCTTGCGCCATTCGTCGTTGGGATGCGCCAGCACACGGCCGGTCTGGTCTACGATCACCGCGTAGCCCTTGCGCCCGAAAGCGATGGAGTCGGCGAGTTCCACCAATGAATCGGTATCCAGTGCGCCGACCGCCAGGTGGTCCGCGCCCGCCTCGACGATGTAGAGCGTGGGGTTACCCT
>DAIQBR010000232.1:0-223 GCA_036781105.1 Kiloniellaceae bacterium | reverse complement strand
CCGGACTGACCGCGCCGTCGCGCTGCGCGGCGAGTCCCGCAAAGATCGCGAAGTCGCCTGCGCCGAGGCTCTCGGGACAAGGGTTGCCAGCGCTTTCGACGCCCAGCCGCAGTTCCCGGGTCGCGGTGTCAAAAACGCAGATGTTGCGGAAGTGGAGGTCCTGCAGCAGGTCGCCGGCACCTTCGACACGGCCCTGCCCGACCAGGTTGGTGTGGATCAGCCG
>DAIQBR010000231.1:0-6336 GCA_036781105.1 Kiloniellaceae bacterium | reverse complement strand
CGTGCTGATCTCCGTGACGCTGTGCTCGCTCGGATTGTCCAGCAGGCGTTCGGCGCAGCTGGTGAGGAACAGGGTTTCGTTCCAGCGGGGGTTCCAGAACAGACGGCGCAGGACCGTGCCCCACGACAGGCTCTGTGGGCGGGGGCGGAACGCCTGCCAGTCGCCGACGGTTTCATTCGCCGCGGTGACGCAACTGAATTTGATGCGGGGAGAGGGCGCTATGGTGTCGAAGAACCGCCAGGAGGGGATCAGCGCTGGAACGAGAAGCTTGAGACTTTTGAGCATGTAAACCTGGCGGGTGCATCGGCTGGCTCCCGTGTACCCTTGTCAAAGCGGTTCTCGCAAAGGCGATTAGCGCCCGCTGCCCCTTACACTTTCGGGCGAGGAAGGCCGCTCTCAGCGTTCGGTGAGCGACGCGCTGCGGCTGGCGGCGAGGCGGACGTCGGAGAGGAAGGCGTCGAAGACCCGGGCGGTCGCGCGGTTCAGCGCCAGGATCGAGGCTTCGACGCTGTCGTCCGCCGCCGTTTCCTCAGCGCTGTAGGTATCGACGACAAGCAGCGCGTCGTCGGAAAGGCGCAGCAGGGCGAACTCGATCTCGACGACGACCCGGGACCCGCCGCTGCCGACCAGGCGCTCGAAGCGCTTGGCCTTGCCGCTGATCTGGTGTTCGGCGCGCACCCGGGTGTCGGGCGTGACCACCAGGGAAGCGACCCCGCTGCGGCGCAGGTAGGTGACCATCTGGTCCTGCAGCAGGCGCGGCGGAGCGTCGTTCCAGTAGTGGTAATTGTGCTGCTGCAGCTCGGCGGCGTCGGCGCCGGCGCTATACAGCAGCGGGCGTTCGCGCAGCAGGCCATCGGCCTGCAGCAGTTCCACCGTGAGCACCCCCGGCAGCAGCCGGTCGCCGGCGGTCTCCGCCGGCATGGGCACCAGCAGGCGGTAGTAGTGGTCGCGCGGTACCGGCGGCGCCGAGCCGAGACAGCCGGCCAGGACCGGCGCGAGCAGCGTCAGGAGTAGCAGTTTTTTCATTGGGTCTGCCTCTGGATCGAAGAGGAGGGCACGCCGCTTTCGACGTTCACTTCCTCGCGCGGCGCGCCGCCCAGCAGCAGGCTCGGGTTCTGCCGGATCAGGCGGCTGAACTCGTTCATGTTGCGGGTCGTGCCGGCGAGGTTGTGGTTGATGGTATCGATGTTCTGGGCGATCGAGCGCAGGATGTAGCGGGTATCGTCGAGCGAGGCTTCCACCTTGCCCTCGTTCTTCTCCACCATGACCTGCAGGTCGGCGACGATCTGCTCGAGCTGGCCGAGGGTGGCCTGGACGGAGCGGCTGATGGCGACGAAGTCGCCCGACACGGCGTTGATGTTGTGCACCGTCTGCTGCACTTCGGTGACGTTCTGCTCGGAGACCAGCGCCTGCACCGACGCCAGGGTGGTGTTGAGTTCCTCGGTGAAGGTCAACAGCTCGCCGGCAATCTGCGGCACCTGCCCGCGGGTGTCCGTGGCCACTGCGTTCAGCGAGCCGACCAGGGTCGTCACGTCGCGGTCGATCAGGCGGTTGGCATTGGACACCAGCTCGACCAGGCGGTCCAGCAGGGGCTTCAGGCCCTCGCGCGACAGGTCGCCGACCGTGCCGGCGACACTGGACATCGCCGAGAACATGTCGGCGGCCGGCGCGCTGGCGATTCTTGCGCCGGGCGGCAGCGCGGCGGCCGCCTGGCCGCGGTTGATCTCGACCGTCTTGGCGCCGAGGAACTGCGAGGTCTGAATGCGCGCGACGCTGTCGGCGGGGATCGCGAAACCTTCCTGCACCGAGATGTCGAGCCGGAAGACCGTGGTGCCGTCCTCGGACACCGGATCGATCGCCTCGACCTGCCCGACCGGGTAGCCTTCGAAGCGGACCTGGGTACCGAATTTCACGTCGGCGACGTTGTCGAAGACCACGGTGTAGCGGTCGCGCGCACCAGCGCCGCCGGAGAGCACGACCGCGGCCGCCACGGCCGCCGTGAGCATGGCGAGCACGAAGGCGCCGAGCACGGCATAGTTCAGGTGCTGATGGCGCATGGTGTCAGATCTCCCTCGCCGGCCCGGCCTGCGATTCCGCAGGGGACGGCGCGTCTCCGGTAAGGCGCTGCAGATAGGACCGGGCATCGACCTCGGCATCCTCTGAGCGTCGGTTCAGCAGATTCTGGATGCGCTGGTTGTCGGAACGGCGGATGCCGGCGACATCGTCGACTTGCAGCACGCGCCCCTGGTCCAGGACGGTGATGCGGTCGGCGATCTTGAAAGCGCTTTCCAGTTCGTGGGTGACCACCACCATGGTCATGTTCATGGCCTCCCGCAGCTTGAGAATAAGATCGTCGAGTGCCGAGGAAACCACCGGGTCGAGCCCGGCCGAGGGCTCGTCGAAGAACAGCAGCTTGGGATCCATGACGATGGCGCGGGCGACCGCGGCGCGCTTCAGCATGCCGCCGGACAGCTGCGCCGGCATCAGGGCGTCGGCACCGGCCAGACTGACCACCTCCAGCTTCAGGCGCGCCATGATCTCCATGGTCTTGCGATCGAGCCTTGTGTGCTCGCGCAGCGGCAGCATGATGTTGTCCAGCACATTCATCGAGCTGAACAGGGCGCCGCCCTGGAAGGCGACGCCGATGCGGCGGCGCAGGCGCAGCATCTCGCGGGCCGGCGCAGTTGTGATATCGACACCCAGCAGTTCGACCTTGCCCGCCGTGGGGCGCGTGAGCCCCACGAGGTGGCGCAGCAGGGTCGACTTGCCGGAGCCGCTGCCGCCCATGATCACCATGATCTCGCCCGGACGCACGTCCAGGTCGATGTCGTGCAGCACCTGTTGCGGGCCGTAGTGCGCCTGCAGACCGGCGACCCGGATCGCCGGTGTCTCGGCGAGCTGCGGACCGGGGATCTGCGAAGGGGCGTTGTGGGGGGCTGCGGCCATGGCCTATCCCGACGTCACGACAAAAGCGAAGAGCATGTCGACCACGATGATGGCCGCGATCGACTGCACCACCGCGCGCGTCGTGCGCCGCCCGACGCCCTCGGCGCCGCCGTCGGCCAGCGCGCCGTTGACCGTGGAGACCAGCGCCACCAGTGCCGCGAAGAGGACGCTCTTGCCGAGGCCGTGCAAGAGGTCGTTGACCGAGAGGGCTGCCACGGCGTCGGCAAAGTAGGCGGCCATGGAGATTTCCAGGGCAGAGGTCACGAAGAACCCGGCGGCCGTCATTGCCACCATGTTGGCCCACATGGTGAGGCAGGGCACCATGATCATCATGGCAAAAAGGGCGGGCGCGACCAGGAAGCGCACCGGGGAGATGCCGATCACCCGCAGGGCGTCGACCTCCTGGTTGATCATCATGGTGCTGAAGCGCGCCGCCAGCGCCGAGCCGGAGCGGCCGGCAATGAGAATGCCGATGATCAGCGGCGCGAACTCGCGCACCACGGAGAGGGCGATGCCGATGGTGGCGAAGGATTCGGCGCCGAACAGGCCCAGGCTGTAGAGACTCTGGATTGCCAGCATCATGCCGATCGTGGCCGACAGGACCGTGGCGATGGGCAAGGCCTCGATGCCGATCTGCGTCATCTGGCGGAGCACCGCCGTCAGCCGCACCGGCTGATGCCGGGCTGGACCGACAGCCGCCCAGAGCACGGATTCGAGGAAGAGGGCACCGGCGAAGCCGACCTCTTCCACGCCGCGCACGACGCTCCGTCCGAACCCTTCGGCTACGCGCAGCATCGCACCCGCCTCAACCGGCCGCCGTCAGGGCGGCGTCGATGTCGGGGTGGATGGCGAAGACCTTGTCGAGGCGCGCCAGTTCGAAAACGCGCAGGGCCTGCTTGCTGATCGCGACCAGCCCCAGGCGCGTACCCGCCTTGCCGGCGTTCTGCAGCGCCTCCACAAGGCTCGCGATGCCCGAGCTGTCGATGTAGGTGACCTGCGCGAGGTCGACCAGCACATCGCGCCCCTGCCCGACGCAGTCGAGCAGCAATAGACGGATTGCCGGCGCTCGGTCGAGATCGATTTCGCCTTGCAGGGTCACCACCAGGCTGCCCTGCACTTCACGCACCGCGTTCTTCATGTCGCCAAAACCTTCTTCTTGGTCATCTGCAGCACGTTGCCCTTGCCGTCGGCTGTCGGGCTGAAGTCCGCGCTGTCCATGATCTCTCGGATGAAATGGGTACCCAGGCCGCCCGGCCGCAGGTCCTGCAGGTCGCGCGGCTTCACCCGGTTGGGATCGACGGGCGGGCCGAAATCGACGACCCGCAGGATCATCCCCTCGCCGCCGCGCCGGATATCGAGCAGGATCTGGCCGTCGTCCCGGTCTGCGTAGGAATGCAGGATCACGTTCTGGCAGGCTTCGCCCACGGCGAGGACGATGTCCTGTGTGGTCGGCTCGTCGAAGCCGCAGAGGCGCGCGGCACCGCGCACAGTGTCGCGCACCACCGCCATGCGGTCCGCCTGCGCCGGAAAGCGCAGTTCGAGCAATAGCTCCTCGGCCTGAGCGGTCATGATGTCGCCCGCTGCAGTGGCGCCTGCAGGGCCGGCTCGCCCGCCTGGACGACACCGGCATCGCGGCGCACCCAGGAGTCGTCGATGGCCAGGATCGTCAGGTCGTCGCGCGCCTGCCAGCCGGCGTCCTGTTCCAGAATTCCGAGCAGCGCCTCCAGGCGCTGTGCGAGGGGCGCGTCGGCGAGCGCTTCGACAAGCTGGATCAGGCCGTCGACTCCGAGTTCTTCACCGCTGGTGTAGCGGTACTCCGTGAGGCCGTCGCTGAAGACGTAGAGTTCACCGCCATCCAGTTCGCCCTGCTCGTCGACGGGCCAAAGCGGCTGCAGAATGCCGAGCGGCGGCGAGGAAGCCTCGAAAGAGCTGTAGCTGCGGTCGCGGCGGCGCAGCAGCGGCGGCTGGTGCCCGGCATTGGCAAGGCAGACGTGGCCGTCGCTGGTCCGGTAGTGACCGGCGACCATGGTGACGAACATGCCGCGCGTCGCCGTTTCGCAGAGTTCCGAATTGATCGTTTCGAGCAGCGCCGCCGGCGAGGCGATTTGTTTTCCAAGGCAACGGAACAGGCTGATGGTCTTGGCCATCAGCAGCGCCGCGTTCATGCCCTTGCCCGAGACGTCGCCCAAGGCAAAAGCGATGTGATCCGCGTCCAGGGGATAGAAGTCGAAAAAGTCGCCGGAGAGCTTGCCCGCCGGCAGGTTGACGCCCCAGATCGGCAGGTCGCCCGGGGCGCATTGCGGCTGCAGGCTCTGCTGCAGGTCGGCGGCCATCTCCAGGCTGTCGCCGACCGCGAGCTGATCGGAGAGGCGCACCTTCAGCGCGGCGTTGGCGAAGGCCAGATCCAGCAGGCCCGTGACCGCCCGGACGAAGCCCTCGGCCCCCGCATCCTGGTGCGCGCGAATTTCCCGGTAGGCCGCGTCGAGCAGCCGCGAGGGATCATCGCTCGCGGCCAGGCGACAGCTCAGGTCCGCGAGAAAATCCAGTTGGCTGGAAAGGGCGCTACCGGGTTTCCCGGCCGCCGTTTGCTGCAGTTGATCCGACATGGCCCTGGCGCGTCACGCTCACCCCGAGCTACCCAGGCCATCCTAGGGGGGAGAGGTTAAGCGACCCTTTGGGGGCCCTTGCCCGACTGCAGTTTGCTTCACGGATATGCAACTACTGAGTGTTTTCTTAGAGATCCATTCTCCCTCGTCAGAAACCCCGACATCGCGGCTGCTGCCGCGCCGGCCTTCGACCGCCAAGCCGCGGGCAGTTAGCCACATTGCTGTCATCGGACACTATATCTTGAGGCCGCAGACCGCTTTCCGTTAGGATCGCCGCTCCCTGTTCCTGGCGCCGCCGATATGCCCGTCCCTCCGGACTCTCCGGGCCTTTTCGGTCGGCCGCCCTTTGGCGAAATCTCGATGTCCCTACTGACGGTTACCCACACCACGGTCTATCGCTACCGAAACCCGGTGCGCTTTGGCGAGCATCGCCTGATGTTCCGGCCGCGCGACAGCCATGACCTGCGGCTGATCGATGCCTCGCTGACCATCTCGCCGAAAGCCGAGGTACGCTGGCTGCACGATGTGTTCTCCAACTCCATCGCCATCGCCTCGTTCAACGACTCCGCCGATGAACTGAGCTTCAGGAGCCGCATCGAGCTGGACCACTTCGGACTGGTTGACCCGGAATTCGTCATCGAACCCTATGCCCAGACCTATCCCTTCAGTTATCCCGCCGAGGAGATCCCGGACCTCGGCCGCTCGGTGGAGCGCCAGGATCCGGACCCCGACCGCCGCGTCGACGGCTGGGTGAAAGGCTTCCTCGACGGTGCCGGCCAGGTGC
>DAIQBR010000230.1:0-6345 GCA_036781105.1 Kiloniellaceae bacterium | reverse complement strand
CCGAGCATGGAGACCACATTGGCGAGGTATTTGTTTTCCTCGGGCAGCGCCAGGGTGAAGGCCTTGCCGCTGCGCCCGGCGCGGCCGGTGCGGCCGATGCGGTGGACGTAGTCCTCGGGGTTCGAGGGCACGTCGAAATTGAACACGTGGGACACCGCCGGGATATCGAGGCCGCGCGCCGCCACGTCGGAGCAGACCAGGATCTGCACCTTGGCGTCCTTGAACTTCTGCAGCGTCTCCATGCGCACCGGCTGGGCCATGTCGCCGTGCAGGGCGGCCACCGAGAACTGGTGGCGTTCCAGCGAGCGGAACACGATGTCGACGTCGCGCTTGCGGTTGCAGAACACCAGCGCCGACTTCACCTCCTCGCTGCGGAGCAGGCTGCGCAGGGCGGCGCGCTTTTCCTTGGCGGCGCCGCGCAGCTTCACGAGGCCCTGGGTCACCGTCTGGGCGGCCGAGGCCGGCGGATCGACGGAGATTTCCTTGGGGTTCATCAGGAACTTGTCGGCCAGGCGGCGGATCTCCGGCGGCATGGTGGCCGAGAAGAACAGGGTCTGGCGGATCTTCGGCAGCAGGCCAACGATGCGCTCGACGTCCGGCATGAAGCCCATGTCGAGCATGCGGTCGGCCTCGTCGATGACCAGGATCTTCACGTCGGCGAGCAGGATCTTGCCGCGTTCGAAGAGGTCGATGAGGCGCCCCGGGGTGGCGATCAGCACGTCGACGCCGCGATCCAGCTTCTGCTGCTGCTCGACGAAGGAGGAGCCGCCGATCAGCAGGGCCATCGTGAGCTTGCCGTGCTTGCCGTAGAGCTCGAAGTTCTCCGACACCTGGGCGGCCAGCTCGCGCGTCGGCGCGATGATGAGCGAGCGCGGCATGCGCGCCCGGGCCCGTCCGCTCGACAGGATGTCGATCATGGGCAGGGTGAATCCGGCGGTCTTGCCGGTGCCGGTCTGGGCGCAGCCGAGAACGTCGCGGCCCATCAGGACGACCGGGATGGCCTTTTCCTGGATGGGGGTCGGTGTGGTGTAGCCCACGTCCTGAACAGCTTTCAGGACCTCTGGACTAAGTCCAAGATCTTCGAACGTCATGTAATCCGTAATGCGGTTTGAAGGTGCTAGGTCGATTGAACATCTGGCAATCGAACTTGGGCCGGATAATTATGATTCGGACGTCAAATGTCAATCACAACTACCCTTTAACTGGCGAATTTCTTTGGCCATTCGATAGCATCGCGTTGGCCGCAGAATATTATTGCTATATCGTGCGACTTATATGGTTAACGTTTCGCAAACTGAGATGGTTCCGAAAGCGGCGCCATTCAAGGGCCCCGGCAAAGGCACCGCTTTGCTGGTGGTCGACGTGCAGGAACGCCTCGCGCCGGCCATCCCGCAGGCGCCCCAGGTGGTCCGGCGGATCATCGCCCTGATAGAAAAAGCCAGAGACGCCGACCTGCCGATACTTGCCACCGAGCAGTATTCGCGCGGGCTCGGCCCCACCGTCGCGCCGCTGCGCGGGCTGCTGGCGGAGGGGGAGGCGGTCGAGAAGATCCACTTCGCGGCGGCCCGGGAAGAGGCCTTCAGGGCCAGGCTCGCGGCGCGCGGCATCACCCGCTGCATCGTGGTCGGCATGGAAGCCCACGTCTGTGTCCTGCAGACCGCCCTGGCGCTGCTGGCCAATGGCGTGGCGGTGACCCTGGTGGCCGACGCGGTCGCCTCGCGCGACGATCTCAACCGCCGGCTGGCCGTGGCACGGCTCGCCCGGGCCGGCGCAGAGGTGATCGACACGGATACCGTGCTGGCGGCCTAGCGGCGCCCGGCCGCATCGGCCCCTGGGTCGCCCCTGGGTCGTTGTTCCCGCGAGGCGAATCGCGGAGACTGGCAGTTCGCCTCCCGCCGTTCAGAGATCTCTCCCGAGATGACCGACCGCATTCCGCTCGCCCTGCTGCCCGGCCTGCTCTGCGACGCCGCGCTCTGGCGCCCGCAGGTCGAGGCCCTCGCCGACATCGCCGAGCCCTGGGTCGCCGACTTCACCACGCAGGACTCCGTCGCCGCCATGGCCGAGAGCGTGCTGGCCGCCATGCCGGCGCGCTTCGCCCTGGCCGGGCTCTCCATGGGCGGCTACGTGGCGCTGGAGGTGATCGCCCGCGCGCCGGAGCGCGTCACCCGCCTGGCGCTGCTCGACACGCGGTTCCAGACCGACAGCGAGGCGGAGAGCGCGCGCCGCCGCGGCCTCATCGAACTGGCCGAGAAGGGGCAGTTCAAGGGGGTCACGCCGCGCCTGCTGCCGGTGTTCATTCACCTCGACCGTCTCGACGACGCGGAGCTGACCGGCACCGTCACCGCCATGGCCGAGCGCGTCGGCAAGGACGCCTTCATCTCCCAGCAGCGCGCCATCATGGGGCGGCGCGACCACACCTCCACCCTGGCGGCCATCCGCGTGCCGACCCTGGTGGTCTGCGGCCGCCAGGACGCGCTGACGCCGCTGGCCGACCATCAGCGGCTCGCCGCCCGCCTCGCGGTGATCGAGAATTGCGGCCACCTGGCCAGCATCGAGCGGCCGGAAGAGGTCAATGCCCTGCTGCGCCGCTGGCTGACCGCCGAAGACTAGAAGACCTTACTTCACCGCTGTGGCGTCGGGCTTGGCGTGCTGCGCCGCATCGGCGGTCGGATCGACCGACGAAACGGTCTGCGCGAAGTTCAGGGATTCCGCAAAGGTGACGTGCTCTTCCAGAGGTGCCGGGGCGCGTTTCTGCATGCGGTAGAAGGCGAAGGCGGCGAGGCAGAGCTGTACGCCGGCGGTCATACCGAACAGCGCCTCGGAGCCGAAGAACCGTATCAGGGTCGAGGCGACCACCGGTCCGATCACGGCGCCGAGGGCGAAGACCAGCAGCAGCCCGCTGGCCGCCTCGACGTAGCCGTCGGGCGCCACGTAGTCGTTCATGTGCGCGACGCAGATGCCATAGATCGGCAGGGCGAAGAGGCCGAAGACGAAGATCAGCGACAGCAGCGGCACGCCCCAGGGCGGCGCCAGCACGAAAAACAGCACGCCGGCGGTGGCCGAGCCGCAGGCGGCGCCGATGATGACCTTGCGCCGGTCGGTCTTATCGGAGAGGCGCCCCAGCGGCCACTGGCCCAGCGCGCCGGCGATGACGGCGACGCTCATGAAGACGGCGACGCCCCAGGTGTCCGCCCCCTTGTTCTGGGCGAAGACCGGGGCCAGCGCCCAGAAGGAGCCGTTGGCGAGGCCCACCGCCAGGCAGCCGACGACGCCGACCGGCGACAGCTTGTAGAGATGCCAGACGCGGATCTTCACCGAGCGTGGCGCCATCGGCGCCTCGGCTCTGGTCAGCGCGATCGGCACGGCGGCGAGGGACACCAGGATCGACGCCAGGATGAAGAGCTGGAAATCCTCCGGCCGGTCGAGGCCGAGCATCAGCTGGCCGATGGTGATCACCGTCAGGTTGATGATGGTATAGAGCGAGAAGACGAAGCCGCGCGTCTCGTTGGTCGACTTCTCGTTCAGCCAGCTCTCGATGATCATGTAGAGCACGGCGAAGCAGAAACCGGTCATGGCGCGCAGGCCCCACCAGAGGACCGGGGTGAGGAACAGCGAGTGCACCAGCACCACGCAGGACGCCAGGGCGACCAGCGCGGTGAAGGCGCGGATATGGCCGGCGCGGCGGATGAGGCGCGGCCCGTAGAGGCAGCCGGCGGCAAAGCCGAGGAAGTAGGAGGAGCCCAGCACGCCGATGTCGGTCGCCGAGAAGGCTTCCAGATTGGCGCGCACCGGCAGCAGGGTGCCCTGCAGGCCGTTGCCCATGAGCAGCATCGCGACGCTGATGAGCAGTGCGGTAATGGGGGCGAAGGCGGGGGTCATAGGCTGCCGCTCTAGCACATCCGAGCGAACTCAGCCACAGCGCTAGAGGTGGCCGCACCAAAGGCGGCTCCACCACAACTGTCACCCTCGCACTTGTTGCGAGGGTCCAGGGTTACAGGACGGAGCGCTTGCCCTGGATGCTCGGGACAAGCCCGAGCATGACAATCCAGTGGTAGAGACGGGACCGAATACCTGAACTCAAACGTCCAGCTCGCGCACGAAGCGGGCGTTTTCCTGGATGAAGGCGAAGCGCAGCTCGGGCTTGCGCCCCATCAGGCGTTCCACCAGTTCGGCCGCCTTCTTGGTCTCGCCGGCCGGGTTCTCGTCGCCCTGGCCGGCGATGGTGACGCGCAGCAGGGTGCGCTTGCCGGCATCCATGGTGGTTTCTTTCAGCTGCCTGGCGGGCATCTCGCCGAGGCCCTTGAAGCGGCTCACCTCGATCTTGCCGCGGCCCTTGAAGTGGGACTCCATCATGCGGTCCTTCTCGGCGGCGTCCATGGCATAGACGCTCTCGCTGCCCTGGGTCAGGCGGTAGAGCGGCGGCTGGGCCAGGTAGAGCCGGCCGCTTTCGATGAGGCCGGGCATCTCGCGGTAGAAGAAGGTGATGAGCAGCGAGGCGATGTGCGCGCCGTCGACGTCGGCGTCGGTCATGATGATGATGCGCTCGTAGCGCAGCTTGTCGACGTCGCAGTTGCGTCCCATGCCGCAGCCCAGTGCGAGCGCGATGTCGGAGATCTCCTGGTTGCCCTTCAGCTTGTCGGCCGAGGCGCTGGCGACATTGAGGATCTTGCCGCGCAGCGGCAGCACGGCCTGGGTCTCGCGCGAGCGTGCCTGCTTGGCCGAGCCGCCGGCGGAATCGCCCTCGACCAGGAAGATCTCCGTGCCCTCGGAGCTGCTGCGGCTGCAGTCCGACAGCTTGCCGGGCAGGCGCAGCTTGCGGGTCGCCGTCTTGCGGCTCTGTTCCTTTTCCTGGCGCCGGCGCTGGCGGTCTTCGGCGCGTTCGATGACGCGCTCCAGCAGCAGGCGCGCGCGCTCGGGATGCTCGGTCAGCCAGTGGTCGAAGTGATCCTTGATGGAGGTCTCGACCAGCTTGGTCGCCGCCACGGTGACCAGCTTCTCCTTGGTCTGGCCCTGGAACTGCGGGTCGCGGATGAACAGCGACAGCATCGCGCAGGCACCGCCGCAGAGATCATCCGAATTCACCGTGCCGGCCTTCTTGCTGCCGACCATCTCGCCGTAGGCCTTCAGGCTGCGCAGCAGGCCGGAGCGCAGTCCCGCTTCATGGCTGCCGCCTTCCGGCGTCGGCACGGTGTTGCAATAGGAGTTGAGGAAACCGTCTTCGTCGAGCGGCCAGGAGATCGCCCATTCGACGCGGCCGTGTTCGTCGGGAAACTTGGCCTCGCCGACGAAGGGCTCCGGCGTCAGGGTCTTGCGCTTTTCCAGGGTGGCCGCGAGGAAGTCCTGCAGGCCGTTGGGAAAGTGGATGTTGTCCTTCTCCGGCGTGGCGTCGCCTTTTTCCAGCAGGCTCTTGTCGCAGGCCCAGCGGATCTCGACACCGCGGTAGAGATAGGCCTTGGAGCGCGCCATGCGGTAGAGGCGCGCCGGACGGAACTGCGCCTCCTTGCCGAAGATCGAAGGGTCGGGATGAAAGGCAATGGTGGTGCCGCGCCGGTTCTTCACCGGCTTGCCTTTGCTCAGCTTGCCGGTCGGCTTGCCCTTGCTGTAGCTCTGCTCGTAGAGCATCTGGTCGCGTGCCACCTCGACGGTCAGGTCGTCCGACAGCGCGTTGACCACCGACACGCCGACGCCGTGCAGGCCGCCGGAGGTGGCATAGGTCTTCTGCGAGAACTTGGCGCCGGAGTGCAGCGTGGTGAGGATCACCTCCAGCGCCGACTTCGGTTTGTACTTCGGGTGCGGGTCGACCGGGATTCCGCGGCCGTTGTCGCTGATCACGACACGGTTGCCGGGCTGCAGCTCGATCTCGATGCGCGAGGCGTGGCCGGCGACGGCTTCATCCATGGCATTGTCCAGCACCTCGGCCACCAGGTGATGCATGGCGCCTTCGTCGCTGCCGCCAATGTACATGCCGGGGCGCCGGCGCACGGGCTCCAGGCCCTCGAGGACCTCGATGTCCTTGGCGGAATAGCCTGATTGTTTACCGGAAGGTTTCTTGGATGCCGATTGGAAGAGATCCGCCATCTTGGCCTATGCTAACTGGAAGGACTCGGGGCGGGCGGGGCAGAAAAGCCCAAGCGTCCGCCGAATCGAGCAGGGGAATCGCCGATAAGGTAGGCTAACCCAGATGAAGACCCGATATCTAGTTGCCGATACCTAGTACTTGGGAGCCTATAAGTCCATGCCTTCCGATCAAACCGCCGGGCCGCCGCCTGCGCCACGGGGCACCCTGGCGACGCGCACCCTGGCCATGCCGGCCGACGCCAACCCCAGCGGCGACATCTTCGGCGG
>DAIQBR010000229.1:0-6385 GCA_036781105.1 Kiloniellaceae bacterium | reverse complement strand
CGTCTCGGCAGCGGCGCCTGGCTGCGCGAGCCGCGCGGAATCGGCCGCCCCCTGGTCGCCGCGGAGGACACCACGGTCTATCTGAAACGCAATCACCTCAAGGCCTGAGATGGCGGAAAAGAAGAAATCCGGCATTTTACACAAATATAGATAAATATTGCCTCAAGTATAAATCAAAACAAAACCAATAGTTTTTGCGGCTGGTAAAGAAATCCTTTATGATCCTGCCATCGAGTAATTGATCGCAGGGACTTAGCGATGTCCTCCGCAACCATGGCGCTTCACGGCCAGCAGCTTCCCGACCCGGTGCCGAACCCGCACCGCCAGGGCGAGCTCGTGTTCGAGCGCTGGGCAAACTGCCGGCCGCAGATGGCCGCCAAGCTCGCCACGGCTTTCGTCGAGGGCCAGCTGACGGAGCGCGAGCGGGCCGTGGCGATCGAGGTCTTCAAGTGCCTCGCCCGGGATCTTGAGATCGAGGTGCGCCGCGCGCTGGCCGAGCACATCAAGGCCAGCCCCCTGCTGCCTCACAGCATCGCGCTTCAGCTCGCCCGCGACGTTGCGTCGGTCTCCGTGCCGCTATTGCAGTCCTCGCCGGTCCTCACCGACGCCGACCTGGTGGACATTATCGGTGACGGCGACCCGGCAAAGCAGCGCGCTATCGCCGGCCGCGCGACCCTCAGCGAGATCGTCTCCGGCGCCCTGGTCGATACCGGCGTGAAGAGCGTGATCGAAATCCTGCTGGCCAACGACGGCGCGCTGATCTCCGATGACTCCTACAAGAGCCTGCTCGACAGCTTTGCCGACGACGTGACGATCCAGGGCCTGCTGGTCGAGCGGCCGGTGCTGCCCTTCGCGGTCAAGGAACGGCTGATCTGCCTGGTGTGCTCGGCTCTGCGCGCGCGGCTCACCGACAAGCACAACATTCCCGACGAACTCGCCGAGCAACTCAGCGCCCACGGGCGCGAGCGCACCCTGGTGCAGTCCCTTGCCGCGCTGAAAAGCGGCCAGGAGATCGAGGCCGCCGTCGAGCGGCTCCACAGGAAGGACGGCCTGACCCCGACCCTGCTGCTGCGCACGCTGTCCCTCGGACTTTTCGAGTTCTTCGGGGCCGGCATCGCCGCGCTGGCCCAGGTGCCCAGCGGCAAGGCGCAGAACGCGCTGCGCAAGGCCGGCACGCCGGCGCTGGTCAGCCTCTACGAGCGCGCGAAGCTGCCCGAGCAGTTGAAGCCGGCCTTCCAGATCGTCCTGGAGGTGGTGCTGGAGCGCCGCCGCGCCGGCCACACCGGCAATCAGCCCGAAGCGGAAATGCGCATGGTCGCGGAACTCGCCCGTGCCTACCGCCAGATCAGCCCCGACAGCCTCGAGAGCGTGATCTACCAGCTCTCCCGCCTGAAGGTCGCAGACTCCGACGACCTGCGCCTCTAGTCTGGCGCCAGAGTCTCCTCGCTTCCCCACGGCCTGTGCCCCGTCGTAGTCTCCGTCCCGGGGGCCGCTCCATTTGCGCCCGGGTGCCCTCCCGCGAGCAATGGCACAAAGAGCGGGCGCGCGACAGGGGGCCTCACAGGCGACATGACCATCGTTACGCAGTTTCCGCGCGCAGTCCGCGAGATCGAGAACACCTTCATCCCCTTGAGCGACGGGACGCGGCGCGAATCTGGCTGCCGGAGGACGCCGAGGCGGACCCCGTTCCGGCCATCCTCGAATACCTGCCCTATCGCAAGCGTGACGGCACCGTCGACCGCGACGCCCTCACCCATCCCTACTTCGCCGGGCACGGCTATGCCGGCGTGCGCGTCGACATGCGCGGCTCCGGTGATTCCGACGGCGTGCTGCTGGGCGAATACCTGAAGCAGGAGCAGGACGACGCCCTGGAAGTGATCGAGTGGCTCGCCGCCCAGCCCTGGTGCTCCGGGCGCGTCGGCATGATCGGCATCTCCTGGGGCGGCTTCAACGGCCTGCAGGTCGCCGCGCGGCGGCCCAAGGCGCTGAAGGCGGTGATCTCGCTCTGCTCGACCGACGACCGCTACGCCGACGACATCCACTTCATGGGCGGCTGCCTGCTGCTCGACAAGCTGTCCTGGGGCTCGACCATGCTGGCGATCAACGCCACGCCGCCCGACCCGGCGGTGGTCGGCGAGCGCTGGCGCGAGCTCTGGATGCAGCGCCTGGAAGGTTCCGGCCTGTGGATCGAGGAATGGCATCGCCGCCAGCGCCGCGACGACTTCTACAAGCAGGGCTCGGTCTGCGAGAACTACGACGCCATCGAGTGCCCGGTCTACATGGTCGGCGGCTGGGCCGACGGCTACAGCAACGCCGTGTTCCGCGTGCTCGAGCACCTGAAGGCGCCCTGCAAGGGCCTCGTCGGGCCCTGGGCGCACAAGTACCCGCACTTTGCCAGCCCGGGCCCGCGCATCGGCTTTCTTCAAGAGTGTTTGCGCTGGTGGGACCACTGGCTGAAGGACAAGGAGACCGGCATCATGGACGAGCCGAAGCTGCGCGCCTGGGTGCAGGACAGCGTGCCGCCGCGTCCCTGGTACGCCGAGCGCCCCGGGCGCTGGGTCGCCGAGGAAGCCTGGCCCAGCCCGCAGAGCGTCGCGACCCGCGCCGCCCTGTCGTCGGCCGGGCTGCACCTCGATGGCGCAGCGGCCAAAGACGAAGTCCTGTCGATCTGCTCGCCGCAGAGCGTCGGCCTCGCGGCGGGCAAGTGGTGCGCCTACGGCCTCGGGCCCGACCAGCCCGGCGACCAGCGCGAGGAAGCCGGCGGCTCCCTGGTCTTCGACAGCGCGCCCCTTGAGGCACCGTTGGAAATTCTCGGCGCGCCGCTGGTCGACCTTGCGCTCGCCGCCGACCGGCCGACCGCTTTCGTCGCCGCCGTGCTGAGCGAGGTACTGCCGGACGGTGCGGCGACCCGGGTCAGCTACGGGCTGCTCAATCTCACGCACCGGGACAGCCATGCGGAACCCAAGGCGCTGGTGCCGGGCCAGCGCTACCAGGTGCGGCTCAAGCTGAACGACTGCGGCCATCGTTTTTCTCCCGGCAGCCGGGTGCGCCTGGCCCTGTCGACCAGCTATTTCCCCATCGTCTGGCCGGCGCCGGAAACCGTCACGCTGCAGGTCGCCACGGGCGCCAGCGGCCTGACCCTGCCGGTGCGGCCGCCGCGCGACAGCGACGCCCGCCTCGCCGCCTTTGCCGAGGCGCAGACCGCGGCGCCGCTGCGCGCCACGCAGCTGCGCCAGGTCCGCGACGCGGCAAGCGGCGAGATCGTCGTCGAGCGCTTCGACGACGACGGGCTGCGCCGTCTCGACGATATCGACTGGGAGGTCGCCGTGGCCGCCCTGCGCCGCTATGCCGTGCGGCCGGACGATCCGACCTCGGCCTGGGGCACCACGAAATGGACCAAGGAGTACGGCCGCGGCGCCTTCAGGCTGCGGGCCGAGACGACAACCCGCATGACCGTGACCCGGGACCATTTCCTGATCGACGCCACGGTCGACGCCTACGAGAAAGATACCCGTGTTTTTTCCAAAGAATGGAGTGCTAAGATCAAGCGCGACGGGCTTTAGAAGCCCAGCGTGCGGGCGACAAAATACGAGCTGAAAAAGCTGCGCACGCCAACAGGGAGACAACAAAAATGACTGATTTCCTGAAGCTGAGCCGGCGGCAGGTGCTGTCAGGCGGTGCCGCCTTGGCCGCGACCGCGGCGCTCTATCCGCGTATTTCCGTCTCGCAGGACGGCAAGATCCTCCGCGTCCGCTCCTATGCGGACATCCAGGTACTCGATCCCGCCTACCGCAAGGCGGCGCCGGAAGACGACATCATGCGGTGCGTTCTGGTCGGCCTGGTCGGCAACAAGGCCGGCGACACCTGGGGGTGGGAACCCGACGGCGCGGCGCAGATCGAACAGACCGACGACAAGACCATCGCCTTTACCTTGCGCGAAGGCCTCAAGTGGAGCGACGGCTTCGGCGAGGTGACGGCCGAAGACGTGAAGTACTCCTACGAACGCATCGCCAACCCCGATATGGAATCGCCCTACAAGGGCGACTGGGAAGCGCTGGATCATGTCGAGGTGACGGGCAAGCTCACCGGCGTCATCCACCTGAAGGAAGCCTTCGTGCCGCTGTGGACCACGACCATGCCCTTCGGTTCGGGCAAGCTCGTCAGCAAGGCGGCGACCGAGGCGGCCGGCGGGCGCTTCGAAACCAAGTTCCCCGCGCAGTGCGGCCGCTACATCATGACCGAGTGGCTGCCCAAGCAGCGCGTGGTGCTGAAGCGCAATGCCGACTGGCCCGGCACGCCCGGCGACTGGGAAGAGATCCAGATTCTGCCGGTCGAGGACGAGAAGACTGCCGAGCTCGGCTTCGAGGGCGGCGAGCTCGACTACACCTGGGTCTCGGTCAGCTCCATTCCGCGCTACCGCAAGTCGCCGCCCAAGGACGGCGCGCTGGCGGTGAAACCGTCGCTGGCCTACGTCTGGCTCGGCATCAACGCCGAGACGCCGCCCTTCGACAACGTGAAGGTCCGTCGTGCGGTGCAGCACGCCGTCGACGTCCAGCAGGTGCTGGATGCCGCCTACTTCGGCGTCGCCGAGGCGGCCACGGGGATCGTCGCGCCGGGCCTCATCGGCCACCGCGACAGGGCGCTGTACGGCTACGACCCGGGCCGGGCGCGCGACCTCCTGAAAGAGGCGGGCTTCCCCAACGGCTTCGATTGCACGCTCGACATCCTCAACAAGACCGAGCGCGTCTCCGCCGCCCAGGCGATCCAGGCCAGCCTCGCCGACGTCGGCGTGAACGTGATCATCCAGCAGCACGACTCCGGCACCTTCTGGAGCCTCGGCGACGAGAGTTCCGGTGAGGCCTGGAAGAAGATCCAGCTCATGCTGAACCGCTTCTCCATGCAGCCCGATCCGAGCTGGGCAACCGAGTGGTTCACCCCGGAACAGGTCGGCGTGTGGAACTGGGAGCGTTTCAACAGCGAAGAGTTCGGCCGCCTGCACGTCGAGGCGAAGAGCGTGCTGGATGAAACCAAGCGGCACCAGATGTATGTGCGCATGCAGGACCTGATGGAGGAGTCCGGCTGCTACGTGGTCCTTACACACGAAGCCGTCGGCCTGGTGCACCGCAGCAACCTGGTGCCCGGGGTAATGCCCAACGGCACGCCGATCTTCCACAAGTTCAAGTCCGCCTGAAAGTGAGGCGGCGCCGGAAGATCTAGCCCGCCATGCTCAGCTATGGCGTGAAACGCATCGGCCTCGCCGCGCTGATCACCGCGGTCGCCCTGGTTCTGCTGATCTCCATGATCCAGCTGATCCCGGGCGACCCGGCGGGGGTGCTGCTGGGCCCGCTGGCCACGCCGGAGATGCGGGAGACCTTCCGGCGCGAAATGGGCCTCGACCAGTCGGCCGTCGTCCAGGTCGCCCGCTTCTTCTTCCGCATCGTGCAGGGCGACCTCGGCACCGACGTGATGACCCGCCGCCCCGTCCTGGTCACCGTGCTGGAGCAGCTTCCCTTCACCCTCTCGCTGATCGCCATGGGCATCACCTGGGCGGCGCTGCTCGGCATTCCGCTCGGCTGCTACGCGGCGATCCGACGCGGCTCGCTGCTCGACCGCCTGATCGGCGTCCTTTCGGTCAGCGTCATCGCCGTGCCCTCCTTCGTCGTCGCCGTCTACAGCCTGCTGTTCTTCTGCGTCGCGCTGGGCTGGTTCCCCGCCATCGGTGCCGGCGATCCGGGCGACCCGCTGGACCAGCTGCACCACCTGGTGCTGCCGTCGCTGGCCGTCGGGCTCGGCTGGGTCGGCTATCTCGCGCGCATGGTGCGCGCCTCCATGCTGGAGGTGCTGTCGGAGAACCACATCCGCATGGCGCGCGCCTTCGGCCTCAGCGAGCGCACCGTCACCTACCGCTATGCCCTGAAGCTGGCGGTCATCCCGACCGTGGTGCTGCTCGGCATCGGCATCGGCCATATGATGTCCAGCGCCGTCTTCGCCGAGATCGTCTTCGCCCGCCCCGGCGTCGGCAAGCTGATCTACGATTCCGTGGCCACCCGCAACTATCCCGTCGTCCTGGGCGCGGTGGCGATCTCGACCGGCTTCTACGTGCTCTGCACCATGACCGCCGATCTCGTCGCCGCGTATCTCGATCCCCGTGTCCGTGCAAGCCTCTGACGCGCCGGCGCCGGCCGTCTCGCGCGGCGCCTTCCTCGACGGGCTGCGTCGCCTGGTCCGCGAACCGCTGGGCGCGCTCGGCCTCGGCCTTGTCGTGCTGGTGACCCTCGGCGCCCTTGGCGCCGACGTGCTGACCGACTACAGCCCGATCAAGCTGGCGGTGCGCGACCGTTTCCTGCCGCCCTCGGCCGATCATCTGCTCGGCACCGACCAGCTC
>DAIQBR010000228.1:0-6387 GCA_036781105.1 Kiloniellaceae bacterium | reverse complement strand
CATGTAAGTGTAGTTGCGCAGCGTGCGGGCCAGCTCGCGCGGATAGAACCACAACGGGTTCTCGCGCGGCAGCTCCGGCCGGCGGTGCCGGCGCAGGCGGCGGCGGAAGTAGCCGCACTGCTGCGGGTGCACGCGCTCGAAGCGCATGGCGCCGTAGATCTGCAGCAGGTGCTGCCAGATGCGCACCGGCTTGATGCCGTCGGCGAAGGCGCGGCGCATCAGGGTTTCGGCATGCTCGATGGAATAGTAGTGGTCCCAGGCGTCCCAATAAGCCTGCTGCAGCTGCTCGCCGGTCATCAGGGGATGCTGGAAGGTGACGCACTCCAGGTCGTACTTGTTGAGGTCCGGGTCCATCCAGACGCCCTTCCTGTAGAGGGTCTGGTGATCCTCCGAGCCGGGCAGGGGGGTGAGGATGGAGATCTCGATCATGTCGACCGGCAGTTCGCGCTGGATGATCTCCAGGTCCCGCTTCACGGTCTCCGGTGTGTCGTTGGGCAGGCCCATGATGAAGCCGGCGTAGGTGATCACCTGCTGCGCGCGCCACAGCTGGAACATGCGGCGGTACTCGGTGATCTTGTTCTGGTTCTTCTTCATCTCCTTCAGGTTCGCCGGGTTGATGCTCTCCAGCCCGACGAAGACGCTGGTGCAGCCGGCCTTCTTGGCCTTCTCGATGAAGCCCGGGATCTTGTGCACCAGCACGTCGACCTGGATGAGGAAGCGGATGTCGATGCCCTCGTCGCGCAACTCGGCCATGCGGTCGAAGATCGCCTCCCAGTTCTTGTTGCGCGCGAAGTTGTCGTCGGTGATGAAGTAGTGGGTGATGCCCTGGGCATGATTGGCGCGGATCAGGCGTTCCACGTCGTCGGCGCTGCGGTAGCGCGACTTGCGGCCCTGCACGTTGATGATGGTGCAGAAGCTGCACTGGAAGGGGCAGCCGCGGCCGGCGTCGAAGCTGCTGATCAGGCCGTCGTAGCGGCGCACCAGCTTCTCCGGCAGGAAGGGGGTGACGGCGCCCTGCAGCTCCGGCAGGTCGGCCATGGTGTTGTAGACCGGCTCCAGCCTGTCGTTCAGCGCGTCGTTGAGGACGCGGTCGAAGTGCTCCTCCGCCTCGCCGGCGAAGAGCGAGCAGCCCATGTCGATCGCCTGCTGCAGGCTCTCGTGGACGCCGGGCAGCATGGAGAGGCAGCCGCTGACGTGGAAGCCGCCGATGGCGACCGGCAGGCCGGCGTCGCGGAAGCGTTTGGCGATGTGCAGCGCGCGGGGATACTGGTTCGACTGCACGCCGACGAGGCAGACCAGGCCGCCGCCGCCCCCGGCCAGCGCCGCCTTGTGCTGCCGGATGATCTTGCGGAAGGGGAGGACGACGTTCATCTCGTCGAAGGCGTCGATGTCGATCTCGACGTCGGGGCCGAGCGCCTCGCGGGCGTCGGCGTCGAGCGCCAGGCCGTAGAGCGCGGCCAGCGAGTTCGACGGGATCCAGGCCTTCCACCACTGGATGACGTAGCCGTCCTTGTCGTAGTGCGACGGCTTGATCAGCGTCAGCTGGAAACGGCGCCTCTCGGCGGCAACTCCGACCCTCTCGGATCCGGCGCCCGCGGCCGGCAGGTCGGTATCGGCGACATGAGACATCGGCTTCTCCCCCTCTTGGCCAAATGTCATTCGCAGAACGCCGGAAAGGCTAGCACGATTGATTCGCAGAAGCTACGTGGGGGAGACTGGCCGCCGGGGCCAAGGGGGCGTTGGCCCATCGTCTCAGCTAAGCCTTTGGTCGGGGAGCGCAAATCGGGATGAAGCAGGAACTGAAGGTCACGGGCGTCGAGACCCTGCGGCTCGGCGAGTATCCCAACCTGCTGTGGGTGCGGGTCCATACCGATGGCGGAATCAGCGGCCTGGGCGAGACCTACTTCGGGGCCGGCGCCGTCGAGGCGCACATCCACGAGACCCTTGCGGCGCGCCTGCTGGGGCGCTACCCGCTGCGCATCGAGGCGCTGAACCGCGACCTCTCGGCGCTGCCGCTGGCCCAGGCCTCCACCGGGGCGGAGAGCCGCGCGGTCTCCGCCATCGATGTCGCGCTGTGGGACATCTTCGGCAAGTCCTGCGGCCAGCCGGTGCACCAGATGCTGGGCGGGCTCTGCCACGACTCCCTGCGCGTCTACAACACCTGCGCCGGTTCGGCCTACACGCGCAGCAGCGAACTCAGGCCGGTGGCCAACTGGGCGCTGGGTGAGAAGGCAAGCACGGGCGGCAAGGGCGCCGTCGGGCAGGACGACCTCGATGCCTTCATGACCCGCGCCGACGCGCTGGCCGAGGAACTGCTCGCCGACGGCATCACGGCGATGAAGATCTGGCCCTTCGATCCGGCGGCGCGCGAGAGCGGCGGGCGCGACATCTCGGCGGCTCAGATGAAGACCGCGCTGGCGCCTTTCGAGAAGATCCGCAAGGCGGTCGGCGACCGCATGGAGATCATGGTGGAGTTCCATTCGCTGTGGAACCTGCCGGCGGCCAAGCGCATCGCACAGGCCGTCGAGCCCTATGCGCCGACCTGGTACGAGGACCCCATCCGCATGACCTCGCCGCAGGCCCTGGCCGACTACGCGGCCGCGACGCCGGTCTGGGTCTGCGCCAGCGAAACGCTCGGCTCGCGCTTCCCCTATAAGGAACTGCTGGAGCGCGACGCCGTCGACGTCGTCATGGCCGACATCGTATGGACCGGCGGCCTGACGGAAGGCCGCAAGATCGCCGCCCTGGCCGATACCTGGCACCGCCCCTTCGCGCCGCACGACTGCACCGGGCCGGTGGCCTACGTGGCGGCGGTGCACGCCGCGCTGAGCCAGCCCAATACGCTGATCCAGGAGTCCGTGCGCGCCTTCTACACCGGCTGGTACCGCGAGCTGGTGACGGCGCTGCCGCGCGTAGAGAACGGCCGGGTGTTCCCGATGGAGGGGCCGGGCCTCGGCACCGAACTGCGCCCGGAAATCTTCGAACGGTCCGATCTTTCGGTGCGGCGTTCGGAGGAAGGCTAAGCCGTTTCCAGGCCCAGCTCGCGGCGCTTTTTCCTGGTGAGCCCCCGGACAACCAGGGTGTAGGACTGCTTCAGGTAGTCCTTCAGCTCGGCGTCGGTCAGGCCGGGCTTCTCGTAGTTCTGGATCCACGAGAGGCCGCGCGAGGCGAGGTAGGGCGCGGGCCTGAGGCCCGGCTGCTCCCTCAGGATCTCGAAGGCGATCTCCGAGACCTTGAAGGTGGCCGCCAGCTTGCGGCCCTCGCCCCAGCCGATGGCGAAGACCTTGCCGCCGACCTTCCAGACGTCGGCGCCGCCCCACTGCACCACGTGGGTGGTGGCCGGCAGGCCGCGGCAGAAGGCGTTGAACTGGGCGGGCGTCATGGGCGGTGAGGTTAACGCCCGGGGCGGCCCGGACAAGGCCGCAAAGCCGCAGATCCCCAACATTCCCGCCATCCTCCCGCCAGGGGCCGGCACCGGTGCCGCGGCCGCGGCAGGGGCCCGGGACGGGAAGCGGGGCCTAGCGTCTTGACAGGTCCGGGGCCGAGGCCATATACCCCGCTCACCCTGCGGCGGGGTAGCTCAGCTGGTTAGAGCAGCGGAATCATAATCCGCGTGTCGGGGGTTCAAGTCCCTCCCCCGCTACCAATGAAAACAAGGCCTTACGCGAGCGCGTGAGGCCTTGTTTTGCGTCGGGGCGCGGGGGCGTCAGTGGATGGGGTCGAGGAAGGGTGACGCGGGATCGCTGACGTAGAAGATGACCACCCGCATCGGCGTCGTTGCGCTGCGGTTGTAGCCGGTCATCCTGACGTTCGGCGGCTCCACCATCGACCCGCCGGCGCTGACGGTGACCGGCGCGCGGCCCTCCATCTCCAGCGTGAGGTCGCCTTCCAGGATGTAGACCGTCACCGGATGGCGGTGGGTGTGAAAGACCGTCTTGTCGCCCGGCTGAAGCGTTGCGGTGAGGACCTTGATTTCCTGCTTCTCGCCCTGCGGCATGCCCGCGACCTCTTCCTTCAGGAGGAGGTTCGGGCGGGCGACGCCGGCTTCCTGAGCCTGCAGGGGCCCGGGCGCCTGGGCCAGAACAAGGGCAGCCACGAAATGCAGGTAACGCATTCTCGCATATCCTCATATCGACCGCGCCCGCGGCGTGTTGCGGCGGGACATCCGGTGCCGCCATCTGGCGCTTCCCCGCGGCCGCCGTCGAGAGGACAAAGGGGTGGGCGGCGCGATTCCTGTGAGCAAAGCAGGGCGCGGGCCGCCCTTAGTCGGCCGTCTTGATCGTCCAGTCGTCCAGGTTTGAATCCTGGCCGAGCAGGGCCAGGCCCGAGGCGACGGAGAGCAGTTCGTCGCCGGACTCGAGCTTTTCAGGCGCGAAGCGCACCTCGAAGAGGGCGCGCACGGCGGGGACCAGGGAGGTGCCGCCGGTGAGGAAGACCTTGTCGATGGCCGCGGCCTCCAGGCCGGCCTGCTCAAGAGCCTCGTCGATGCAGCGGGAAATGTCCTGCAGGTCCTGGTCGATCCACTGCTCGAAATCCTTGCGCTCGACCGCGGCGGAAATGCGGATGTCGAGTTCGTCGAAGTCGAAGCGGGCCGACTCGCCCTTCGACAAGGCGGTCTTGGTGGCGCTGACCGCCTGGTAGAGGCTGTGCGCAAGGTCGCCCTCGACGAAGCGGACGAAGGTCTCGATCTTGTCGGGCTCGATGCTGTCCTTGATGAGGCGGCGCAGGTCGGCGAAGGCCCGGGTGCCGGCCATGACGGAGAGCTGCTCCCAGCGCGCCAGCACGTTGAAGTAGGCGTTGGGAAAGGTCAGCTCCTTGCCCCAGCTTCGGTAGGTCGACCCCTTGCCGAACACCGGCGAGACGATGTTGTCGATGATGCGGTAGTCGAAGGCGTCGCCGGCAAGGCCGACGCCGGCGTGGCTCAGGGGGGCGGCCGATTTCCCGTTCCGGCCGTCGGTAAAGCGGATGACGGAGAAGTCGCTGGTGCCGCCGCCGAAGTCGCCGACCAGGATGGTCGCTTCGCCCTGGAGGCGTTGGGCGAAGTGATAGGCCGCTGCGACCGGCTCGTAGACGTGATGCACCTCGGTGAAACCAAGCCGCTGAAAGGCGGCGTCGTAGCGCGCCTGGGCCAGTTCCGAACTCGGGCTGGAACCGGCGTAGCGGACCGGACGGCCGACGACGATGCGCGCGGGGCGGGACCCGGCCGGCAGGCGCAGGGTCTCGAAGAAGCGCTCCAGGAAGACGTAGAGCAGGTCGGAAAATTCGTAGCTGTCGCCGTAGATACGCGTGCTGTCGAAGAGGGGGCTGGCGGCGAAGGTCTTGAAGGACTGGATGAAGCGGTAGTCTTTCGGTGCCTCGATCACCCGCGCCATCGCCGAGGGACCCGCATCATGATGGTTCTGCGCGGAGCCCTGCACATGGTCCTGCCAGAAGCAGAGGACGCTGCGGAAGGTTTCGTAGTCCCGGCCGGCATGCGCATAGCGGTACAGGAAGGGCGCCGCGCCGTCCCGCGCCGCGGACAGCACCGTGTTCGTCGTGCCGAAATCCAGGCCGAGAGAAGCTTCAGCCATGCCCGGCCCCTGTCGGTGTTCGCGTTCCCATGGTTCCGATCTCAGGTGGCGGGCCTGGCTGCGGCTGGTTCTAAGGGCGACTCTGGATGAGGCCGTGCTGTTAGCAGCCCCGGATCGCGGCTTTCAACCGATTTCCGCTCTCGGCGCGTGATGAAGCCCTGGCGCCATGTCGCCAGGACCTCCGTTGCTCTCCGAAGAAGGGTAGGGCGGCGCGTCGGGCCGCTACATCGCCGGGTGCCAGTCGTCCATGGTGTCGAACTTCATCTGGCGCTTTTCCGTGTCGGGGGCGCCCCAGTCGAAGCCGAAGGAGGCGCCTTCCCAGGAGCCGTAGCTGGGATTGGGGAGCATGATCCAGTCGCGGCCCCAGCGGGCGGCGTTGTCCTGGTAGAGCTTCGCGCGCTCTTCCTCGGAGACGTCGACGTTGTCGACGAAGTCGCCCAGGTTGTCGCCGATCATCAGCACGATGCGGTACTTCTCGGCGACGGCGGCGCGGCGGGTGCCCTTGTCGGAGCCCCAGGCCTCGATCTCGCCGCGCAGCAGCACCCGGTCTTCCATGTCGTCGATGGGGTAGCCGAACTTCAGCAGGTTGTTGCGGGTCGCTTCCTCTTCCGGCGCCTTGCGGTTGGAGACGTAGAAGACCGCGACCTCGCGCGCGGCGGCATACTTGATGAAGTCGAGGCTGCCGGGGATCGGCCGCGAGGTTTCGGTGTTGACGAAGGGCGCCCAGGTCTTGGAGCTGTAGTGCTCGCCGTTCTCGACGATCCAGGCCTGGTACTCGGAGTTGTCGAGCACGGTTTCGTCGACGTCCAGGATCACG
>DAIQBR010000227.1:2174-6387 GCA_036781105.1 Kiloniellaceae bacterium | reverse complement strand
GGAAGTCCTGCGCGCCGATGGCCTGGATCCGATCACCGCCCGCTTCGGCGGCCTGTTCGATCTCCGCACCGGGCGCGTCCTGCAGCAGGTCATCGACGAGTTCCGCCCGGAACTGGCGCTCACCTACATGAGCCGCGCCTCCGCCGCCCTGCCGCGCGGCGATTTCATCCACATTGCCCGGCTGGGCGGGTATTACGACCTGAAGTACTACCGCAAGTGCGATCACCTGGTCTGCGTGACACCGGACGTGAAGGCGCATTGCGTCCGCGGCGGTTTCGCCGAGGACCGTGTTCACGTGATTCCCAACTTCGTGCGGGACCATTCCCACAAGCCGCCGGCCGACCGGGCCGCCTACGACACGCCGGCCGACGCGCCGCTGATTTTTGCCCTCGGACGGTTTCACGCGAACAAGGCCTTCGACATGCTGCTTGACGCCGTCGCCCGGGTGCCCGGAGCCTGGCTCTGGCTCGCCGGCGACGGCCCGTTGCAGAGAAAGCTGGAACACCAGGCCGAGGCGCTCGGCATCGCCGGGCGGGTGCGCTTTCTCGGCTGGCACTTCGATCCGGCGCCGTTCTTCCAGGCAGCGGATCTGTACGTGGTGCCGTCGCGCCACGAACCCTTCGGCAACGTGGTGATCGAGGGCTGGATGCATGGCAAGCCGATGGTCGCTGCCGCCAGCCAGGGGCCGTCGTGGTTGATCACCGACGAAGAGGACGCCCTGCTGGTGCCGGTCGACGACGCCGGGGCCATGGCGGCGGCGTTGCAGCGCCTGATCGACGATCCACAGATGGCAGAGCGGCTCGGCCAGTCGGGGCGCGCTACCTTCGAGAAAGGCTTCACCGAGGAGGTGGCCGTGCGACGCTATCTCGATTTCTTCGACCGCCTGCTCGGGCGGCAACAAACCGTCGCGGCCTCCTGAGCCGCGCCACGCATTGACAGGGAAGACGGAGTCCATGGCGAAGGATTGGGATCTCATCATCACCGGCGGACAGGTCTTCACGCCCTCGGGGCTGGTCGCCGCCGATGTGGCGGTGGCGGAAGGCAGGATCGCCGACATCGGATCGCTCGACAGCGCTGGCGCCGACGAGGTGATCGATGCCAAGGGGCTCACGGTGCTGCCCGGCGTCATCGACACCCAGGTGCACTTCCGCGAGCCTGGCCTGGAGCACAAGGAGGACCTGGAAAGCGGTACCCGTGCGGCGGTGATGGGCGGCGTCACCGCCGTCTTCGAGATGCCCAATACCAGCCCGGCGACCATCGACGCCGCGGCGCTGAATGAGAAGCTCACCCTCGTGGAGGGGCGCGCCTGGTGCGACCATGCCTTCTTCATCGGTGCCGCCGCGGAGAACGCCGACAAGCTGGCCGAACTGGAGCGCCTGCCCGGCTGCTGCGGTGTGAAGATCTTCATGGGCTCCTCGACCGGCTCGCTGCTGGTGCCCGACGACGACACCCTGCGGCGCGTGCTGAGCAGCGGCCGGCGCCGCTGCTCCGTGCACTCCGAGGACGAGCAACGGCTGAAGGAGCGCTTCGAACTGGTGCGCGACGGCGGCAAGGTGGCGCAGCACCCGGAATGGCGTGACGTGGAGACCGCCGTGCGTTCGACCAAGCGCCTGCTGCGCATCGCGCGCGAGGTGGGCCGGCGCATCCACGTGCTGCACGTGACCACGGCGGAGGAGGTGCCCCTGCTGGCGGCGGCCAAGGACATCGCCACCATGGAGGTGACCCCGCAGCATCTCACCCTGGCGGCACCTTACTGCTACGAGGATCTCGGCAGCTTCGCGCAGATGAACCCGCCGATCCGCGAGGCCCGCCACCGCGAGGCGCTGTGGCAGGCGGTGCGCCTCGGCATCGTCGACGTGATCGGCTCCGACCACGCCCCGCACACCCGTGAGGAAAAGCAGGCGCCCTATCCGCGCTCGCCCTCGGGCATGCCCGGCGTGCAGACCCTGCTGCCGCTGCTGCTGGACCATCTGAACGCCGGCAGGCTGACCCTGGAGCGTCTCGTCGACCTGACCTCGGCGGGCGCGCAGCGGGTCTTCAACATCGCCGGCAAGGGGCGCATCGCGGTCGGCTACGACGGCGACTTCACCCTGGTCGACCTGAAGGCGAAGAAGTCGGTGGAACACGACTGGCTGCAGTCCAAGAGCGGCTGGTCGCCCTTCGAGGGCAAGCCGATCACCGGCTGGCCCATGGCGACCATCATCCGCGGCCACGTCGCCATGCGCGACGGCGAACTGCTGGGCGGCCCGACGGGGCGGCCGGTGCGCTTTGCCGAGACGCTGCCGCACACAGGCGGCGACTAGAACCTCACCGACAAACTCAGCGTGCCGAACTGATCGGGGGCGTCCTGCTCGCGGTATTCCTTGGTGCGCCACAGGTGGGTGTAGGCGATGCGGAAGCGCTCGCCCAGGGTGACGGCGAGGCCGGCCTGCAGATCCAGCACCATGGGATACTTGTCGACCGAGTGGCTGTCGCGGAAGGTATTGCCGTCCAGGAAGATGTTGCGCAGCACGACGCGGCCCTCGGCGCCGCCGAAGAAATACCAGCCGAACCAGTCGTCGGGGCGGAAGTAATCGGAGCCGGGCAGGGCGGGGCGCAGGCGCGGCGGGCCGTAGTCGTCGGGCAGGTCCTCGCCGAGGCGCAGCATCACGCCGCCGGCGCCATAGGTATAGACGTTGCCCAGCGCGCCGCCGAGGTGCGGCGTCAGGTCGACCGCTAGTTCGTCGAGCACCGGCAGCTCGCTGACGGTGACACCCCAGAGGTTGCGCCACTTGCGCTCGTAGTAGATGACGATGCCCGGCTCGTTGTGCAGCTGGTTGTCCCAGCCTTCCGGCACCTGCACGTTGATCAGCTTGTGATATTCGATCTGCGTCTTGTCAGCCAGTGAGGCCGGGCCGACGATGCCGAGGTTGAGTTCCAGGTTGTCGAGCCTGTCGCCGTTCTCGGACACCAGGCCGACGCCGGCATAGGTCCAGCCGGCATAGGGGCGGTCATCCTCGATCAGGTCGCGCTCCTCGATGCGCTCGGGCGTGAAGATCTCCTGGCCCAGGCTGTAGGTGACCCGCAGGTTGCCGTCCTCGGGAAACATCGGCAGCGCCTTGCCGGCGCGCTCGATGATGTCCGGCACGTAGTTGTCCGGGGACAGCGCGCTGAATCTGGTGCCGTGGGTGAAATGGCGGTCGGAACTGCCGAAAATGTCGTTGCTGAACTGGACCGTGATGATCCAGGCCGGGTCGGGGCCGGGATCGGGGTTGGTGTTGTCGCCGAGGGTGTCGGTGCTGGGGCCGCTGTCGAGGGGGACGCCCACGCCCGTGGTTTCGGGGTCCCCCGTCGCGATGGCATCCTGGGCGGTGGCCGGTGGCGCAGGCAGCGGGCTCCCCAGCATGATCGCCAAGAGGGCCGCCAGCCCGGTCCTGCCCTGGAAAAAACGCAAAGATCACCCCCTGAAGACAGCGCGCCATGTTTACAACGCAGGACTAGCCCGCCGGTTCCCCCGACACCAGGGGAATATCCCCCGCCTCGGCAAGGGCACACCGGGCCCCGGGGGTGATTTCCGGCCCGCGGCGCGGCCACGCCGCCTGTACGGGCCGGGGCGGCTTTGCTAGGCTCGCGCCTGGGCCGGCCGGGCGTGCCGCGCGCCGCAATTCGGCTGACCAGTGCCCAAGGGAGAAGTGACATGACCGCCTGCATCGTCGGCTGGAGCCATACGCCGTTTGGAAAGCACGAGAACGACGACGTCGAGTCCCTGATCGGCCGGGTTGCCGTGCAGGCGATGGAAGACGCCGGCATCGGCCCCGACGAGGTCGACGAAATCTTCGTCGGGCATTTCAACGAGGGGTTCTCGCGCCAGGCCTTCCCCGCCTCGCTGGTGCTGCAGTCCGATGATCGCCTGCGCTTCAAGCCGGCGACGCGGGTGGAGAACGCCTGCGCCTCCGGCTCCGCCGCGGTCTACCAGGGCCTGCGCGCCATCGCCGCCCGGGCGGCGCGCTTCGTGCTGGTGGTCGGCGTCGAGAAGATGACCGGCAACTCCAACGACGTGATCGGCAGCACCCTGCTGAAGGCCTCCTACCTGAAGGAGGATGGCGAGATCGAGGGCGGCTTCGCCGGCGTCTTCGGCCTCATCGCGCAGCAGTATTTCCAGAAGCACGGCGACCAGTCCGACGCCCTGGCCGCCATCGCCGCCAAGAACCACAAGAACGGCGTCGACAATCCC
>DAIQBR010000227.1:0-2164 GCA_036781105.1 Kiloniellaceae bacterium | reverse complement strand
GGGCTACGAGTTCTGCCGCAATGTTTCCGACAAGAACCCGCTGGTCGCCGGGCCGCTGAAGCGCACCGACTGTTCGCTGGTGTCCGACGGCGCCGCCGCATTGGTGCTGACCGACGTGGAGACGGCGCTGAGCCTGAAGAAATCCGTCGTGTTCCGTGCCCATGAACAGGTCAATGACTTCCTGCCCATGAGCAAGCGCGATATCACGCTGTTCGAGGGTTGCGAACAGGCCTGGGGCCAGGCGCTGGAGTCCGCCGGGGCGACGCTGAACGACCTGAGCTTCGTCGAGACCCACGACTGCTTCACCATCGCCGAGTTGCTGGAATACGAGGCCATGGGCCTCACCAAGCGGGGCCAGGGCGCCCGTGCCATCGCCGAGGGCTGGACCCAGAAGGACGGCAGGCTGCCGGTCAATCCCTCCGGCGGCCTCAAGGCCAAGGGGCACCCGGTCGGCGCCACCGGCGTCTCCATGCACGTGATGAGCGCCATGCAGCTCACCGGCAACGCCGGCGACATGCAGGTGAAGGACGCCAAGCTCGGCGGCATCTTCAACATGGGCGGGGCCGCGGTGGCCAACTACGTCTCGATCCTCGAGCCGCTGCGGTCCTGATCGCAAGGCCGGGCGCTCGCCATGGGAAACGTGATGAATCTGGGCCGCCTGCTCGCCGACACGGCGCGGCGTCTGCCCGATGCGGCTTCTCTCGTGTGGGGCGAACGGCAGTGGACCTGGTCGGAGACCGATGCGCGGGTCGATGCCCTGGTCGCGGCGCTGCGCCGCCGCGGGCTCGGCAAGGGCGATGCGGTCCTGGTCCAGGCGAAAAATTCTAACCAGATGTTCGAGTCCATGTGGGCCGCCTTCCGGCTCGGCGGCATCTGGGTGCCGACCAACTACCGCCTGACGCCGGCGGAGGTCGCCTACCTCGGTTCCTCCTCCGGCGCGAAGGCGATGATCTGCGACGACGCCTTCGCCGCGCACGCCGACGCGGTGAAGGCGGCAAGCGATGCCCTGCGTCACACCCTCGTCGTCGGCAATCCGCGCGGCGGCGAGGAATCCTACGAGGATCTCATCGTCGAGAATCTCGGCACCACGGCTGAGGCGGCGGAAGTCGACCACGACGATCCCTGCTGGTTCTTCTACACCTCCGGCACGACGGGACGGCCTAAGGCGGCGGTGCTGACCCACGGCCAGCTTGCCTTCGTCACCAACAACCACCTGGCGGACCTGATGCCGGGCACCACCTCGGACGATGCCTCGCTGGTGGTCGCGCCGCTCAGCCACGGCGCCGGTGCCCATGCCCTCTCGCAGGTGGCGCGCGGCGCGAAGTCGGTGCTGCTGGCGGGCGAGAAGTTCGACGAGGAGGAAATCTGGCGCCTCGTCGAGCAGCACCGCATCACCAACATGTTCACCGTGCCGACGATTCTCACCCGCATGGTGCGCCATCCGGCGGTGGACCGCTTCGACCACAGCTCGCTGCGCTACGTCATCTATGCCGGCGCGCCGATGTACCGCGCCGACCAGAAGGAGGCGCTGCACAAGCTGGGCAAAGTCATCGTGCAGTACTACGGCCTCGGCGAGGTGACCGGCAACATCACCGTGCTGCCGCGCGAGGCCCACAGCCTGGACGACGACGAGATGCCGCTCGGCTCCTGCGGCTATGCGCGCACCGCCATGGAGATCGCCATCAAGGATCCCGAGGGCAAGCGCCTGGCGGCGGGCGAACAGGGCGAGATCTGCGTGCGCGGCCCCGCCGTCTTCGCCGGCTATCACGACAACCCCGAAGCCAACGCCAAGGCGCTGAAGGAGGGCTGGTTCCACACCGGCGACCTCGGCCGCCTCGACGCGCGCGGCTTCCTCTACATCACCGGGCGCGCTTCCGACATGTATATCTCCGGCGGCTCCAACGTCTATCCGCGTGAGGCGGAGGAGGTGCTGCTGACCCATCCCGCGGTTGCCGAGGTGGCGGTGCTGGGCGTGCCCGACCCGCAGTGGGGCGAGACCGGCGTCGCCGTCGTGGTGCTGGAGGCGGGCCGGCAGGCTTCGGCGGAGGAACTGCTCGCCTTCCTGAAGGACAAGCTCGCGCGCTACAAGCAGCCGCGCCGCGTGTTCTTCTGGGACGAGTTGCCGAAGTCCGGCTACGGCAAGGTGCCCAAGCACCTCATCCGC
>DAIQBR010000226.1:0-6387 GCA_036781105.1 Kiloniellaceae bacterium | reverse complement strand
GTCATCGGTGATTGCCGGCAGCAGCCGCAGACCGAGCTCGATCTCGGTGGCCGCCTCGGTCATGGCCGAGCGCTGGATCGCGCGCTCGCCGGCCTGCAGGCGATAGGCGATGGCGCGCTGCAACTGGCTCGACTCGGTGAAATGATAGGCCAGCAGCTCCGGCTCGACGACGGCCAGTTGCGGACTGCGATCCTCCAGGTAGGCGGCGATGGCACCGTGCAGGCGGCGCCGCTTCTTCTTGAGCAGGCTGTTGTAGGCCATCTCCTGTACCAGGGCGTGCTTGAAGCGGTAGGTCGCCTTGGGCGGCGTGCCCGCCTGGTAGAGCAGCTCGGCCTCGACCAGCCGCTTGAGGGCGAACTTCAGATCCTCCTCCCGCAGGGCGGAGATGGCCGCCACCATGCGGTAGGAGAACTCGCGGCCGATCACGGCGCCGAGCTGTGCCACCTCGCGGGCGCCGGGATAGCGGTCGAGGCGCGCCAGGAGGGAGCCGCGCAGGGTGGTGGGAATGCTGAGCGACGGCTGCTCCGGCGCGATCGCGTAGTGGTCGCCCTGGTCGACCACCGCGTCGGATTCCAATACCGCCTTGGTGAGCTGCTCGATAAAGAGCGCAACGCCGTCGGTGCGCTCCGCGATGGTGTCGACCAGTTCCTGCGGCAGATCCTTCTGGCGCGCGATGTGACGGATGATGGCCTCGCTCTCCGGCCGCTGCAGGCCGCTGAGCATCAACCCGGTGGCGGGGAACAGCGGGCGCATCTCCGCTTCGGCCTCCGGCCGCAGGGTGAGGGCGAGCAGGATAGGCAGTCCGCTGAGGCGCAGCGAGAGGCGCTGCAGCAGTTCGAGGGAACTGGGGTCGATCCAATGCAGGTCCTCGACGATGAGCAGCAGCGGTCGGTGCCGGGCCAGGCCCTCGACCTCGCCCAGCAGGATCTCCAGCAGGCGGTCCATGTCGGCCTGGCCATCGGCGAGCGCGGCTTCCTCCTCGCCGCTGTCGAGGGAGAACAGCGGGGCCAGCAGACGCAGCAGCTCTTCGGGGTCGCCGGCCGCGCCCTTGAACAGCCCGCGCAGCTTGGCCAGCGCCACCATGGGCGGATCGTCGCTGGAAAGGCCAGCCAGCCGGCGCAGCCGGTCGATCAGCGGAAAGAGGGCGTTGCTGCGGTGGAAGGGGGTGCAGTGGAAGGTATGGCAGGCGAGATTTTCGCCCTCCAGGCGCTCCACGAAAGCGCGCAGCAGCCGCGACTTGCCGATGCCGGCCTCGCCGGACAGCAGCACGATCTGGCCGAGACCGCTGCTGGCCATGCGCCAGCGGTCCTGCAGCAGGGTGATCTCGCCGGTGCGGCCCACGAAGGGCACCATGTCGTCGCCCTGCATGGCCTCGACCCGGCGGTCGACGTCGCGCGGACGCAGCACCCGCCAGGCGCCGGTCGGCCTGGCGATGCCTTTCAGGCTCTGAGGGCCGAGGTCTTCGAAATCGAAGGCATTGCGCGTCAGGCTGTGGGTGGTCTTGTCCACCACCACGCTGTCCGGGTTCGCCAGGCCCTGCAGGCGCGCGGCGAGGTTGGGGCTTTCGCCCACGGCGGCGAATTCCTGGGCCGATCCCATGCCGATCAGGTCGCCGACCACGACGGAACCGGTGGCGATTCCGACCCGCGTCTGCAGGCGCAGACCGTCCTGCAGCTGCAGGCGGCCGACCGCTTCGACGATCTCCAGGCCGGCGCGCACCGCACGTTCGGCATTGTCCTCGTGGGCGCGCGGGAATCCGAAATAGACCAGCACGCCGTCGCCCATGTAGCGCGCGATATAGCCTTCCAGGCGGGCGACCACGCCGGCGCAGGCATCCTGGTAGGACCGCACGATGAGGCGGAGGTCTTCGGGGTCGAAGCGCGCCGAAAGCTCGGTCGAGCCCACGAGGTCGCAGAACATGCAGGTAAGCAAACGCTGCTCGGCGCCGGAATCGTCGCCGGCGTCGCCCGCCACCCCGGCTGGTGTCGGTGCCGAACGCTGCGCCGCTGCGGCCGCGCCGTCATCGGCGGACTTCAAGCTGGCGATCGCACGCAGCAGTTTCTTACGGTCGCCGAAGGACAGGCCGAGTTCGATGAGATCCGCCTCGGTCAGCTCCGGCAGAACCTCGATATCGATATCTTCCGCAGCGAAGATGTCCGCATAGCGATCCAGGCCGATGCGGCGCAGCCAGTTATCCATGGCACTCATGCCGTGACCACTCTATCCCCCAAACCGGCCCCGGCGGCCGGCCGTCTCTCCGCAACTGCTCCGAATCGCTCGCGAATCAGTCTAGCCACCGAAATATCCGCCATGACAGACATTCTTGTGTGCTAAAGGAATCTCGGGCGGTACGTCAGCCGGCATCCAGGGGTATGCGGCGAATCTCCGCCGGATTCAAGAGGCTCCGCGCAGAAGCTTCGATGCAACGACCATGTCCCGGGCAAGCACCGGGGACAGCAGGGGAACGGTATGACGGACACCTTGACGGCCATCGCGCTTGCGCCGCTGGCACTCGCCGGTTGTGCCCTGGCCGCTCTCGCAATCGCCGCGATGGCCGCTTCGCGCGTGCGTCAGCCCTTCATCGGACAGATTCTCGCCCGGCTGCGCCCCGCCCGGAGCCGCGCCCGCAAAGCCCGCAAACGCCGGGCCCGGATGGCCGACCGCGAGGCGCATGTGGCGCTGGCCGGCATGCCGCCGCGCTCGATCTCCACGACGATCTCGACGGCAGGTCGTTGTCCGGCGGTGCTGTTCTACCTCCCCGTTGTTCTGCATTGCCTGCAACTCGGCTGGCGCCACCGCGGCTTCACGCTGCCCTCGGTGGCCAATCCCAACATCGTCTGCGGCGGCTTCCGCGGCGAATCCAAGATGGCCTATCTGGAGCAGATTCCGAGCGGCCTGCAGCACCGCGTGGCGCCCTCGCTGAGGGTGGTGGCGACGGCGGCGCTCGGGCGCCGCGACGGCCTCGACGCCCTGGAGCGGTCCCTGAGCGCGCAGGGCCTCGCCTGGCCTCTGGTGGCCAAGCCGGATATCGGGTCCCAGGGCTTCGGCGTCCGGGTGGTGCGCAGCCGTGCCGAGTTTGCCGGTTATCTGAAGAGCTTTCCGCTCGACGAGGCGGTGATTCTGCAGCGCCTGATCGCGTGGGAAGGAGAGGCCGGGGTGCACTACGTGCGTCGTCCCGGCGAGGCCAAAGGCCGGGTATTCTCGCTCGGCTTCCGCGTCTTTCCCCATGTGGTCGGCGACGGTCGCTCGACCCTCGGCGCGCTGATCGGGACCGACCCGCGCACCCGCCGCATGGCGAAGCGCCACCGCCAGGCCGCCGCCGATCAGTTGCAGCGCGTACCGGCGAAGGGGGAGATGGTGCGCCTCTCGCTGCTGGGCAGCGTGCGCACCGGCGCCTTTTACTACGACGGCGCCGCCTACATCACGCCGGAGTTGGAGGCCCGCTTCGACGAGATCGCCCGCGCCATGCCGGAGTTCTACTTCGGCCGCTTCGACATCCGCTTCAAATCCATCGAGGCGCTGTGCCGCGGCGAGGACTTCCAGATCCTGGAGGTGAACGGGGCCAGTGCCGAGGCGATCCACATCTGGGATCCCGAGCAGACGGTGCGCGAGACCTACCGTGTGCTCTTCGAGCAGTTCCGCCTGCTCTACGAGATCGGCGCCGGCAACCGCGACCGCGGCCACCGGCCGATCAGCTTCGCCGGCTTTCTGGCGCTGCAGTGGAAGGAATCGCGGCTGCTACGGCGCTATCCCGAGTCGACCTGACCTTTCGCCCCCTGACCTTTCGCGGCGGCGCGAAACTTCCTAAATAAGGCTCCTGTGACAAGGAGATCGCCATGCCTTTCGCCATCAAGAACCTCGACCACGTGGTGGTCTGCGTCAGCGACCTGGATCGCGCCCTGCAGTTCTATACAGAGGTGCTGGGCTGCAGGGAGGAGCGCCGCGTCGAGCGCCTCGGCCTGGTCCAGCTGCGCGCCGGCGCCTCTATGATCGACCTGCAGCGGGTGAACCCCGGGCCGGAGGAATCCGAACTCACGGCGCCGACGCGCAACATGGACCACTTCGCGATCCGCATCGAGCCCTTCGACCCGCCCGCCCTGCGCAGCCACCTGGAGAGCTTCGGCATCGATCCCGGCGAGGTGGTGCAGCGCTACGGTGCCGAGGGCGACGGCCCCTCGGTCTACATCACCGATCCCGACGGCAACACCATCGAGCTGAAGGGGCCGGCCACGGCAAACTAGCACTGCCGATTGTTTGCGCAGTAGGGACTGGAGGGAGATGCAACAATCCCTGGGGGAGGGCTGGGCCGTCGCCGCGATCCTGATCGCCCTGCCGACCTTGTTCTTCCTGGTCTTCAAAATAATGACAGCGAAAACCCGCAAGGCGCATTTCGCTTACTTCGCCGCGACCACGATTATCACACTGGTGCTCTTCGGTTTCCTCACCGAGACCGGAGTCATGCCTTCGGCTGAAAACTTCCCGCAGCGCAGGACAGATGTGCCGGCGACCAAGGACGTCCTTTCGCAGCTGCCCACGGGCTTTCTGGTGACGGTCGCCATCGTGGGGATGATCTGGTTTGGCGGTATCAACTGGATTCTGATTCGTCAGGCGCGCAAGGCCGGCAGGCCCTGGTGGGACCCGTTCATTCCCTTCACTCCACCTTTTCGTGATATGGACCAACGTTCCTGGCTTCAGGTGTTCCTGCTGGTGTTCCTGGGGTTCGCTGTTTTCTCGGTTGGACTGAATCTCCTGCAACAGGTACCGCGACCGGTGGCGGAACAATCGCAGCCGAATTGAGGGATCGGGCGCGCAGCTGGCTCAGCCCTCGCGACGCCCCACCAGGATGTAGCTGAGCGGCAGTTGCTGCGGCAGGTTCTCGAACCTGTAGTAGTCACCGACGTTGTGCGGCAGCTCCTCGAAGTCCTCGAGAGTGAAGCCGGCGTGCAGCAGGGCCATGACGATGTCGCTGGTCTTGTGAAAGTGCCAATAGCAGGGCTGCGCGTCGTAGCTTTCCTCATTCCAGTAGTCGAGGCCCTGGTCGCTGCGGTAGGGCTCGTTCCGGAAATAGGACTCGTCGGGCTGCGGCGGTACGCGCGTGTCGCGACTGTCGAACATATTCAGCAAGGGGTGCTGCTCGTAGATCACCAGGGAGCCGTGAGGTTTCAGAATACGGCGGGTAGTGGCGAAAAACTCCGCCAGATCGGGCATCCAGCCCAGCACCCCGATGGTGACCAGGGCAAGGCCGAAGCGCTGATCGAAGGACGCCGGGATGCTGCCGATGTCGGTCTGCACGAACTCGGCCTCTATACTGCCGGCGGCGGCCAGTTCGCGTGCCTGATCCAGAAAGGCCGCGGAAAAATCGAAGCCGGTGACGCTCCCCGCACCAAGGTTCTTCACCGACAGCAGTTCGCGCGCATTGTTGCAGCAGAGCTGGGCGACAGCCTTGCCGGCGAGACCGATGGCCCGGAGCCGTCCGGTCAGCGTCTCGTCCAGGACGGAGAATCCCGGCTTGGCGAAACCGTCCAGCAGCGCGGTGAACTGCGCGTGTGCGCGGTGGCGTTCGGCGGCCTCGTTCCACGCCCCCTTGTTGGCGGCGATGATTTCGTCCTTGCTTGCGGACATGGGAGGCTCCGGGCTCATATGTTGAAATGCCAGTGCACCGGCGGGCGGCCCATGACCGGGGCTCGGAAGAAGCCGATGCGCTCGCCCTGCAGGGAGCCGAGGAAGGCGGTGCGCAGGTTGCGGCCGCCGAAGGCGAGGCTGGAGAGGTTCTTCAGCTTGCGGCTCTTTACGGCGTCCAGGTGCTCGCGGCCCATGGTGCCGGCCTGAAAGGCCGCTTCGACCCAGGCGAGATGCTCGGGATCGCTGTCCTCCAGGATCAGCGTCTGGGTGCCGTCGGGGGCGATGCGGATGACGCGGTTGGAGACCGGTGAGGTGATCCAGAAATGCTCTTCGACGTCCATGGTGAGGCCGTCGGGGAAGGTGCCGGGGCCGAACTCGGCGACGGTGGTGCGGTCACTGAGGTCGCCGAAACGGTTGACGGCGAAGCGCGTGAGGCGGCGCCCGAAGGTCTCGTTCACATAGAGGTGCTTGCCGTTGCCGCTCAGTAGCAGCTCGTTGGTGTAGCCCAGGCCGTCGGCGACGATGCGCGCGCCCTTGCCGTCGATCAGCACGACGAAGCCGTCGGCGACGTCCGGTCGGTAGCCGAGCGCGCGCGGGCTCTGCAGGGTGGAGACGGTGATCCAGACCCGGCCGCGGTCGTCGATCAGCACGAAGTTGGTGGCCGGCAGGTCGAGGCCGCTGACCCTGCGCAGCACCTCGTTCAGGCGGCGATCGCGATCGAGGCGGAAGAGGCCGCCGGCGTCGTTCAGGTTGGTCACCAGGAAG
>DAIQBR010000225.1:5357-6392 GCA_036781105.1 Kiloniellaceae bacterium | reverse complement strand
GACGGCACCCCGGCCGAGGAGGTCGAGCGCGTGCTGACCCGCGATGCCGAGTCGTCCTTCGAGCGCCACCATCGCTCCGCCGGCATCCTGCGCCGCGCCGGCGAGGTCGCGCCGGCCATGGGCCTGATCGGCACCCTGATCGGCCTGGTGCAGATGCTCGGCAGCCTGGATGACCCCTCTTCCATCGGCCCGGCCATGGCGGTCGCGCTGCTCACCACCTTTTACGGCGCCGTGCTGGCCAACATGGTCTTCACACCGCTGTCCGGCAAGCTGGAGCGCAACGCGCAGATCGAAGCCATGGTCTGCCAGATCTACACCATCGGCGCGGCCTCCATCAGCCGGCAGGAGAACCCGCGGCGCCTCGAGATGATGCTGAACACCCTACTGCCCCCGGACAGCCGGGTGGCCTACTTCGAGTGAATACTGCGTTACCGGATTTAACTTTCAGGGACTTGGAGAGAAGGCATGCGGCTTCTCATTGTGGGAACTCTAGACGGACACATTTCCACCGCCGGCAGGCTGGCGCTGGAAAGCGGCGCTAAAGTCGCCCATGTGGACGATATCGACGCGGCGCTGACGGCGCTGCGCTCCGGCCAGGGTGCCGACATGGTCATGGTCGAGGTGAACCTCGATATCGCCAGCTTCTGCAAGAGCCTGAAGCAGGAGCGCATTTCGGTGCCGGTGATCGCCTGCGGCATCGGGCCGGAGCCGGCCGCCGCCGCCAACGCGATCCGTGCCGGGGCCCAGGAGTATGTCCCCCTGCCCCCCGACGCCGAGCTGATCGCCGCAGTGCTGGCCGCAGTCTCCGAGGAGACCAGCACCCTGGTGTTCCGCGACCCGGCGATGAACCCGGTGCTGCGCCTGGCCGAGCAGGTCGCGCCGTCAGACGCCAGCGTCCTCATCACCGGTGAGTCCGGCACCGGTAAAGAGGTCATGGCGCGCTTCCTGCACTCCAAGTCCAAGCGCGCCCACCAGCAGTTCATCTCCGTCAACTGTGCCGCGATCCCCGAGAACCTTCTGGAATCCGAGCTGTTC
>DAIQBR010000225.1:0-5273 GCA_036781105.1 Kiloniellaceae bacterium | reverse complement strand
AAGCTGCTGCGCGCCATCCAGGAACGCGAGATCGACCGGGTCGGCGGCGGCCAGCCGATCAAGGTGAACATCCGCCTGCTGGCGACCTCGAACCGCGACCTCGAGGAAGCGGTCACCAACGGCAGCTTCCGCGAGGACCTCTACTTCCGCCTCAACGTCGTGAACATCCAGTTGCCGGCGCTGCGCGAGCGGCCGCAGGACATTCCGATCCTGGCCCAGCACTTCGCGGCCAAGTATTCCGAAGCCAATGGCGTCGACAGGCTGGAGGTCACGCAGCAGGCCCACGAGGCACTGTTGGCACACCATTGGCGCGGCAACGTGCGCGAGCTGGAGAACACCATGCACCGCGCCGTGCTGCTGGCCCAGAACGGCCACATCGGCCCGGAAGCGATCATGCTGACCGGTCAGAGCCTCAAGTCGGTCGCTCAGAACAACGGCCAGGCCGAGGACGGCGACGAGGCCGGCACTGACAGCAACGGCGAGGCAAAGCGCCTGGTCGGGCGCACCGTGGCCGACGTCGAGAAGGATCTCATCCTGGATACCCTGGAACACTGCCTGGGCAACCGGACCCATGCCGCCAACATCCTGGGCATTTCGATCCGCACCCTGCGCAACAAGCTGAAGCTGTACAGCGAAGAGGGCGTGGCGGTACCGATGCCCGGCGAAGCCGAGCGGACACCGGCCTGAGCCGACCGCGCGAATAGAGCGGAGCCTGCTCCGACATGGCAGAGACAAAAGTAGAAGGCAGCGGCGGCGGGCAACTGCTCGCCGTCTTCAATGCCCTCAGGCGCGGCGACATCGCCCTGGCGCTCGGCGTCACGGCGATTCTCGTCGTGCTCATCCTGCCGATGCCGAGCTGGATGCTCGACCTCTCGCTGGCCGTATCGATGACTTTCTCGGTCCTCATCCTGATGACCGTGCTGTTCATCGGCAAACCGCTGGAGTTCAACTCCTTCCCCACGGTTCTGCTGATCGCGACGATGATGCGCCTGGCGCTGAACCTGGCCTCGACGCGGCTGATCCTGGCCGAGGGCCACGAGGGCACCGACGCCGCCGGCAAGGTGATCGAGGCCTTCGGCAGCTTCGTGATGAGCGGCAACTTCGTCATCGGCATCATCATCTTCGGCATCCTGGTGATCGTGAACTTCATCGTCATCACCAAGGGTTCCGGGCGTATCGCCGAGGTGTCGGCCCGCTTCAGCCTGGACGCCATGCCTGGCAAACAGATGGCGATCGACGCCGATCTCTCCGCCGGTCTGATCGACGAGACCACGGCCCGCACCCGGCGCAAGGAGCTGGAGGACGAGAGCAACTTCTTCGGCTCGATGGACGGTGCCGCCAAGTTCGTCCGTGGCGACGCCATCGCCGGCCTGATGATCACCTTCATCAACGTGATCGGCGGCATCATCATCGGTGTCGCCCAGCAGGGCCTCACCTTCGGCGAGGCCGCCGAAACCTACACCATCCTCACTGTCGGCGACGGCCTGGTCAGCCAGATCCCGGCGCTCATCGTTTCCACCGGCGCGGGCCTGCTGGTCTCCAAGTCGACCGCGACCGGCACCATGGACGAGGCGCTGATCGGCCAGCTCGGCGGCTATCCCCGCGCCCTGGGCCTGTCGTCCTTCCTGATGCTCTCGCTGGCTCTGCTGCCGGGCATCCCGGCGCTGCCCTTCCTGACACTTTCCGGGCTCGCCGCTGCCGGCGCTTATTTCTCCAGCAAGAAGAAGTCCCGCGCGGCCGCTTCCGCCGCCAGCGAACTGGCCGCCAAGACCGCCGCGCCGGTCACCGAAGAGCCCATCGCCAACGCCCTGCAGATCGACCAGGTGCGCCTCGAGCTGGGCTACGGCCTGCTGCCGATGATCAACGGCCAGGGCGGCCAGCGGCTGACCGACCAGATCAAGTCGCTGCGGCGCCAGCTGGCGCAGGAAATCGGATTCGTGATGCCCTCGGTGCGCATCCAGGACAATCTGCAGCTGCCGGCCAACACCTACGTCATCCGGGTGAAGGAGATCGAGGCCGGGCGCGGCGAGCTGCGTCCCAACATGATGCTGGTGATGGACCCGCGCGGCGAGAAGATCCCGCTGCCCGGCGAAGACACCGTCGAGCCGACCTTCGGCCTGCCGGCCAAGTGGTGCGACGAAAGCGGCCGCGAGGAAGCGCTGTTCCGCGGCTATACGGTGGTCGATCCGCCGACCGTCGTGACCACGCACCTGACCGAGCTGATCAAGGACAACATGGCCGAGCTGCTGTCCTATGCGGAAACGCAGAAGCTGCTCGACGAGCAGGACAGCGAGCAGCAGAAGCTGATCGCCGACCTGATCCCCAGCCAGATCACCGTGGGCGGGCTGCAGCGGGTGCTGCAGAACCTGCTCGCCGAACGGGTGTCGGTGCGCGACCTGCCGACCATCCTGGAAGGCGTCTCGGAGGCCTGCGGCTACACCCGCAATGTGACGGCGATCACCGAACACGTCCGCGCGCGCCTGGCCCGCCAGATCTCCAACGACACGGTGAACCCGGAGGGCTTCATTCCGATGATCACCCTCTCGGCGCAGTGGGAACAGGCTTTCGCCGAGGCGATCGTCGGCGACGGCGAGGACCGCCAGCTTTCCATGGCCCCGACGCGGCTGCAGGAGTTCATCAACGCCGTGCGGCAGAACTTCGAGCGCCATGCCATGCTGGGGGAGAGCCCGGTCCTGCTCACCTCGCCGCCGGTCAGGCCCTTCGTGCGTTCCATCATCGAGCGCTTCCGCCCCTCCACGGTGGTGCTGTCGCAGAATGAGATCCACGCCAAGGCGAAGATCAAGACGCTGGGCCAGATCTGATGCTGCTGCGCACCTTCACCGGCAGAACCGCCGCCGAGGCGATGACCCAGGTCCGCAAGGCCTTGGGCGAGGATGCCATCATCCTGTCGACCCAGGATGACGACGACGGCGGGGTGCGCGTCACCGCCGCGCTGGAGGCCGATGCGCAGCCGGCGCACAAGCCGGCGGCACCGAAGCCGGGCAATGGCTGGAAGGCGCCGCCGGTCGCCGAGCTGGAAGCGGCCGACCGCATCGCCGAGGTGCTGGACCATCACCGCGTCCCGCGCGGCCTTAGCGACCGCCTGCTCACCATCGCCGCCGGCCATCCGACCGACGACTGGATGATGGCCTTCGCCGCGGCGCTCGACCACTACCTGGGCTTCACGCCGCTCGGCGACCTGGGGCCCGAACGCCCGGTCATGCTGATCGGTCCCTCCGGGGCCGGTAAGAGCATCACCGCCGCCAAACTCTGCGCCTGCGCACGGCTGGCCGAAGCACGCAGCCTGCTGATCACCATGGACGCGGGCAAAGCCGGCGGACGCGCCCAGGCCGAGACCTTCACAAAGGCGCTCGACGCCCGGCTGGTCTGCGCCGACGACGTCGCGGCGGTCGCCGCCGCCGCAGCGGAACGAGGCGACGACGAGATCGCGGTGATCGATACCGTGGGCTGCAACCCCTTCGACCCGGTCGAGCGCCGGCGCCTGACCGAAGCTGCCGGCGCCGCGGGCGCCGACATGGTACTGGTCCTGCCGGCCGGCGGCGATCCCGCCGAGGCGGCCGACACCGCGCTTGCCTTCGCCGAGGCCGGCGCCCGTCACATCATCCCGACACGCCTGGATGCCGCGCGCCGTTTCGGCGGCCTCGTCAGCGCCGCCCAGGTCAGCGGCATGAGCTTTCTCGCCGCCGGAGTTTCGCGCCACATCGGTGGTGGCCTGATCGCCGTGAACCCCGTTTCCCTGGCGCGGCTGCTCGCCGCCCTCGGCCCGTTTCAGGCCGCCACTCTTCTCGCCGCGGACTAACAGATGACCGAAGCCCCCATGATGGAACCCGCACAGAGGCAGCAGAGCTGCACCAACATGCTCGCCGTCGCCTCCGGCAAGGGCGGCGTCGGCAAGACCTGGCTCTCGGTCACCCTGGCCCAGGCCCTGGCCCGCAGCGGCAAGCGCGTGCTGCTGTTCGACGGCGACCTCGGCCTCGCCAACGTCGACATCCAGCTCGGCTTGCAGCCGCACAACGACCTCGGCGGCGTGCTCGACGGCAGCTACACGCTGAAGGACGCCGTCGCGACGCATCCGAGCGGCGGCTTCGACGTGATTGCCGGGCGCTCCGGTACCGGCAGCCTGGCCAACATCCCGGCCGGCCGGCTGCAGGCACTGATGCAGGAACTCGCCCAACTGGCACCCAGCTACGACCGGGTGATCCTCGATCTGGGCGCCGGGCTGGACCGCACCGTGCGCCAGTTGGCGGCGATGGCGCGCACCAGCCTGGTCGTCGCGACAGACGAGCCGACCTCGCTGACGGACGCCTACGCCTTCATCAAGCTGGCCCATATGCAGTCGCCGGAGGCGGACCTGCGCGTGGTCGTGAACATGGCAAGCTCGCCGGCCGAGGGCGAGCGCACCTACGCCACCCTGCTGAAGGCCTGCGAGTCCTTCCTGAAGATCTCGCCGAAGCTGGCCGGCGTCATCCGCCGCGACAGCAAGGTGAAGGATGCGATCCGCCACCAGGTGCCGATCCTGACGCGGCATCCCAACAGCCCCGCGGCGGAAGACGTCGAGGCCCTCACCCGCCGTCTCGGCAACGGAAACTAGGCGGACCCGCGGCATGAGCGACATTCCCGTCACGCTTGCCGCCGGAAGTCTGCGCCCGACCGGCACAACGGGCGGCGGGGAAACCGCCGTCCGCGTCATCGACCCCTCACCCGATCTCACGCGCCTCGCCACCGGCGAGAACCTGCGCGGCACCGTGGTCGGCAAGGACGATCACGGCCACCTGCTGGTGCGCACGCGCCTCGGCGTGCTGACCCTGGCGGTGCCGCGCCCGCTGCCCGTCGGCACCGAGGTGGTGCTGCAGGTGCGCAGCGTCGGGCCCCAGGTGATGCTGACGTTGCTGCCGCTGGACAGCCCTGCCGGCAGCGGCGTGCAGCCGGGCCAGGGGGCGCCGCCGCCGCTGCCGACACCTCGGGCGCCGTTGCCGGCGCAGCATGCCAGCGACTTGGTGCAGCGGGGCCAGTTGTTCCGCGCCGTGCTGCACGCCGCACCGCCGATGCCGGCGCTGGCCGGCCTGCCCACCGCCCAGCCCGGCACCGAACTGATGGCGCGCATCCTTTCCCTGGGGGTGCAGTCGCAAGCCCCGACAGGCGTGCCCGTGACACCCGGCGCCGCGCCCTTGGCACAGGCCGCGTTGACGGGCACCCCGGCAGCAGGCGCACCCGTCGGAACGCTGCCTTCGGCGGCGGCTCCCGGCGCCACG
>DAIQBR010000224.1:5894-6469 GCA_036781105.1 Kiloniellaceae bacterium | reverse complement strand
GAGCCGGGATCCATCGCAGAGTCAGGACGCCAGGCCCGGCCATGGACCCCGGCTCGAAGGCCGGGGTGACAATTGAGGTGGTTTCGCCGTCGTTCAACCCCTTCGAACGGCGGGTACTTTGAGCCAAATGCCGCATATTTAACGCGATTTAGGCGCTCCTAAGTGAACGGATAGTTTACCCGTTCGGCGGAGAATGGCCCTTCGAGCTCCCAAGCAGCTCCGCTGGACAGAATGCATGAACGACAGGGCCAAGCCGGTGCCGGCAGGTAGCGCGGCACAGGGCGGCATTCCGCTCAACCTCGCCCCGCTGCTGACGCCCTACGGCCAGCACCAGCGGCTGACGATCCGCGTCGTCTATCTGCCGCCGCGCGCCGAGCTGACGCGGGGCGTGCGCAACGAGGATGCCAGCTGGTCGCTCACCCCGGCCGAGCTCGAGGGCCTGGAACTGCTGCTGCCCGACGACAGCGAGCCGCCGCCGACCGTCGGCGTGCGCATCGTCGGCATCGACCGCAACGAGAACGCCTCCATCGTCGGCCAGTTCGAGGTGCCGCTGCCGCGCAGCACGCGGGTGAAGG
>DAIQBR010000224.1:0-5865 GCA_036781105.1 Kiloniellaceae bacterium | reverse complement strand
CCGAGGCTGCCATGGTCGCCACGCTGCAGAACCGCCTCGACCGCCGCGCCGCCGCGGCGAAGCGTCTCGCCGACCGCAAGGTCGCGCGCGCGCTTGCCGAGGCCGAAGCGAAGTGGCGTGCCGCGGGCGACACCGGCGCGAATAAGGAAGCCAAACGCCAGCAGAAGGAATGGCAGGAGAAACTGGCCGCCGAGGCCAAGGGCCGCAAGGCGGCCGAGGCGCGCGCCGAAGACTCCGCGCAACAGGCCGCCGCGCTCCAGGCCGAACGGGATGAGGCGCTGTCCCGCGCCGCGGCGGCAGAGGCCGCGGCCGCCTCTTCCGAAGCCGCCGCGGACGCGCAGCCTTCCGCCGAAGAGATCGAGCAGCGCATCGCCGAACTGGTCGAGGCGCGTCTGGCCACCGCGCGCAAGAAATGGGAAGCGCAGGCCGCAAACGGCCGCAGCGCGAACCTTGAGCAGGCCGTGGCGAAGGCGGTCGAGGAAGCCCGCGCGCAAAGCGAGTCGGAAGCCGCCGCCCGCCTCGAGGCGGCGCGCAGCGCCTGGGAGAAGGAAGCCGCGGCGGAACTGGAGGCGGCGCGCGCCGCCTGGCCGCAGGAGGCCAGCGAGGCGCTGGAGACCGCCAAGGCCGAGCTGGCCGAAGCGCAGGCTGGCGCCCAGGAAGTTGCCCAGGAAATCGAGGGGCTGCGCAAGCAACTCGCCGCGACGGACACGCTGCGCCGCGATCTCGAGGTGACCCGCAAGGAGCTCACCGCGGCGGAGGCAGCCGCCAAGGACCTGCAATCCCTGCGCAAGGGTCTGGAAAAGGCCCTCGCCGCCAAGACCGAGCTGGAAGCGAAGCTGGAGGAGACCAAGGCGCAGGCCGAGAGCGACGTCGAAGCGCAGCTCGCCAATCGCGAACAGGTGCTGGAGCTGGAGTGGCGCGAGAAGCTGCTGGGCGAGCGCAACGCGCGCCAGGCGGCGGAAACCAAGGCAGCGGAGGCGGCGCAGCAGCTCGCCCCGCTGACCGCCGAAGCCGAGGCCCTGCGGGTGCGCCTCACCGCCGCCGAGGCCAAAGCGGCCAACCGCGAGGAAGACCTGCAACGCCAGGCCCGCGAAGCCGAGGCGCGCTTTGCGCGGGAGCTGGAGACGCAGATCGCCGCCGCCCCCAGCGAGTGGCAGGCCGAGCAGGAGAAGCATGACGAAGCGCGCCTCGCCCGCGAGCTGGAGAAGCGTATCGCCTCCAGCGAAGCCGGCTGGGAGTCGAACCGCCAGCGCGACGGCGAGGACCGCATCGCCGCGGCGGTGGACCAGGCGGTGAAGAAGGCCGAGAACAAGGCGCAGACCCGCCTGGAGCAGGCGCGCGCCGACTGGGAAAAGGAACTGCGTTCCGCCCTCGCCATCGCCGAAGGCAAGTGGCAGGCCGAGGCGGCGAAGCGCCTCGCGGCGGCGCAGAAGGAGTGGAACCGGAACTCCGAGCTGGAGCTTGCCCGCGGCCGCAGCAAGCTGCGCGGTGCCGCGCGCCGGCAGTGGCGCCTGCCCGCCTGGCGCCTGGTGAAGCGGGCCGCCTTCGCCGCCGCCTGCGCCACGGCGGTCTTCCTGCTGGTCACCCAGTTCAAGCCGCTGATCCGCGAGTATGCGGACCCCGCCCGCTGGAAGCCGAAGGTCATGGAGATGGTCGAGGGCGCGAAGTCCACTGCTCTCGACCAGTACGACTCGCTGACCGGGAATCCGGCGTCCCACCGCACCGTCGCCGCCGAACTGGCGAACGTGCGTAGCGGCCCCTCGACCGACAGCGACGTCGTCGCCCGCCTGCCGCGCGACACCGAGGTCACCGTTCTGGAGCGCCGCGGCGCCTGGATCCGCGTGCCGGTGGAAAGCGCGAGTGCCGGCGACGGCTGGCTGCACGAGACCCTGCTGGACAGCGCCGCGCGCTAAGCCTGGATTTCCAGGATCGACACCCTATCTCGGGATGTAGCGGGTTGCAGCCGCCAGTCGTCCGGGAGAATTCCGCCACATGACCCCATGAATCCACGCGCTACGCTGCTCACCAGCCTCGTCCTGCTCTGCTCTGTCTCGGCAGGGCCCGCCGGAGGACAGTCGACCGCCCCGCTCGCCGCTGTGGTCCGCGACGCCGCGGCGCTCGCCCCGCTGGAAACGCTGATTGTCGCGCGCGACGGAAGCGTCCTAGTCGAGGAAGGCTTCCGCGGACATTCGACGACGGCGGCAACCAACATCAAGTCGGCCTCCAAGACCATCGTCGCGGCCCTGGTCGGAATTGCCATCGACAAGGGGGTCCTCACCGGGACGGCGCAGAAGATCGCACCGCTGCTGCACGACAAGCTGCCCGCCCGGCCCGACCCGCGCATCCACGACATCACCCTCGGCAATCTGCTGTCCATGCAGGCCGGCCTCGGGCGCACCTCGGGGCCGAACTACGGGCCCTGGGTCGCCAGCAATGACTGGGTGCGGGCGGCGCTGGCCCGGCCCTTCGCCGGAGAACCCGGTGGCGGCATGCTCTATTCCACCGGCAACAGCCACCTGCTCTCGGCGATCCTCACCCGCGCGACCGGGCGCTCGACCCTGGCGCTGGCGCGCGACTGGCTGGCCCCGTTGGAAGGTTTCGCCATCGCCGACTGGATGCGCGATCCCCAGGGCATCTACTTCGGCGGCAACCAGATGGCGATGACACCGCGCTCCATGCTGGCCTTTGGGGAACTCTTCCGCAACGGCGGCAGGGCCGGCGGCACCCAGGTGCTCTCGCAGGCCTGGATCGCGGAATCCTGGAAGCCGCGCACGCAGTCGGTCTTCCACGACGACCTCTACGGCTACGGCTGGTTCCTCACCGAGATGGCGGACCAGCCGGTACGCTATGCCTGGGGCTACGGCGGGCAGATGATCTACGTCGTGCCAGAACTCGGCCTCACCGCGGTTATGACGTCGGGCTCGGATCGCCCTTCGGCGCGCAGCGGCCACCGCGACGACCTGCACGCGCTGATGCGGCGCATCGTCGCCGCTGTGCGGGCGGGAACCGCCGCGACGGATTAGCGGCGCACCCACCCGTCTCGTCATGCTCGCAACAAGCCCGAGGGTGACACGTAGAGAGGGAGGCCGCGCTAACGGCTTTCGATGCGGCGGATGAATTCCTGGATGATGGCGGTGTAGAGACCGTCTTTCAGCACCGCGTCCTCGATCCCGGAATCGATGCTCGGGTTGTCGTTGATCTCGATGACGAAGACGCCGCGCTCGTTCTGTTTCAGGTCGACGCCGTACAGCCCGTCGCCGATCAGGTTGGCCGCGGCCAGCGCGGTGTCGACCACCTGCTGCGGCGCGTCGGCGACGGCCATGGTCTTGGAATCGCCCTCGACGACGCTGCCGGCCGGCCCGTGCTTGACGATCTGCCAGTGCTTGCGCGCCATCATGTACTGCGAGACGTAGAGCGGCTTGCGATTGAGGATGCCGACGCGCCAGTCGTACTGGGTGTACATGAACTCCTGCGCCAGGATGACGTCGGAGCCCTTCAGCAGCTGCTTGGCGTAGGTCTCCAGCTCCTCGCGGTTCTCCGCCTTGTGCACCCCGCGCGAGAAGGAGCCGTCGGGCACCTTGAGGACGACGGGATAGCCCATCGTCTTCTCGACCTCGCCCAGGGTGTTGCTGTCCACCAGCAGGGTGCGCGGCGCGGCGATCTTGTGCGCCTGCAGCAGTTCGGCCAGGTAGACCTTGTTGGTGCAGCGCAGGATCGAGACCGGGTCGTCGATCACCGGCATGCCCTCGGCCGCCGCCTTCTTGGCGAAGCGGTAGGTGTGGTTGTCCAGGCTGGTGGTCTCGCGGATGAAGAGGGCGTCGAACTCGGCCAGCTTGCCGAGGTCGCGGCGCGTCACCATGGTCACGTCGATGCCCAGCGCGCGCCCGGCCTCGGCGAATTTCTCCAGCGCCTTGGCGTCGGAGGGCGGCAGCGCCTCCTGCGGGTCCTGCAGGATGGCGAGGTCGTACTTGGCCACCGCCTTCTGGCGCGGCGAGCGCCAGGCCGCCTTGGTGTAGCGGGTCAGCGCGTCGGCGAAGGCCTCCTCCTGCGCCGCCGGCACGTCGCGCAGGGTCTGCGTGCCCAGGGCGCCGATCTCCCAGTCGCGCTTGTAGCGCAGGTCGACGGCCAGGATCGGCGAGCGGAACAGCTCGAAGAGGCGCCGCCCGATATCGGCCAGGCGCTCGTCGGGCGTGCGCCCGAAGAAGAAGAAGACGGTGCGGTCGCTGAGGTCGCTCTCCGCCTTCAGCGCCTTGCGGAACTCGGCCTCCAGCTCGGGCAGATAGGTGCTGTAGAGCCGCTTCCAGTTCAGCTCCAGCAGCACCTCGACGGCGGGAATGACCCGGTGCTTGCGCGCCTCGGCCAGGAGCGAACAGTAGTAGCCGAGCGAGAGGTAGCTGGTGTTGCGGCAGAGGTTGATGACCCTTACGCCGCGTTCTCCCAGCGGTTGGACGCGGGTGATGTAGTCGCGCGGCGTCATGACCTCGATGGCCGGGTCCGGCCACTTGAAGTCCTTGGGCTGCTCTATGACGACGATGTGCTTGGCCATGCGCTCGCTTGCTGTTTTTCAGATGAGGTCAGGTCGGGCGCCCAAGGGGCTTTTCCAGGCGCAGCGCCTCGGCGCCGTCCTCGTAGAAGTCCGGGTAGCGGCCGAACTCGCGGTAGCCGGTCCGGGCGTAGAGACGCTGGGCCGTGGTGTTGGCCGGGTGGACCTCCAGCCGCAGGCTGCGGCAGCCCTGCCGGCGGCAGGCTTCCTCGGCGGCGGCCAGCAGCTGCTCGCCCAGGCGGCGCCCGCGGCAGCGCGGCAGCACGGCGAGGGAATAGAGCCGGCCCCAGGCCGCCCCGCGCCGGAACAGCACGGTGACGTAGCCGCAGAGGCCGCCGCGGTCCTCATCGACCAGCGAGACGGCATGGGCCCGGGTCAGGAGATGGCGGAAGCTCCGCCGCGAGATGCGGTCCTGGGGAAAGACGTCGTTCTCGAGTTCGACGAGGGCGCTGAGGTCGTCGATCCTGGCGGGGCGGATCATTGAGGAGGATCAAGGGTCAGGGCGGCCGTCCGGACGGGTTGGATCGACCGGCACCATAACGGCGAAACCGAGTCGGCAACAAGGGCGAAGCGGAGCGCCGGAAAGCCGCCGTCAGACCGCGGCGAAGTGGCCGTCGCCGACGTCCTTCAGCTCCACCAGCTCGGGCGTGAAGTCCAGCGCGCGCACCGGGCTCGGCACCTCGCCGGTCAGGCGCACCCGCGCGCCGCGCCGCCGCCGCGGGTCGGCGATGGGCACCGCCGCCAGCAGGCGCCGGGTGTAGTCGTGGCGCGGGTTCTCGAAGACCGCGGCGCGCGGTCCCAGCTCGACGATCTGGCCCAGGTACATCACCGCCACGCGGTGGCTGACCTGCTCGACCACCGACATGTCGTGCGAGATGAAGAGGAACGACAGCCCGAGGTCGTCCTGCAGTTCCTGCAGCAGGTCCAGCACCTGCGCCTGCACCGAAACGTCCAGCGCCGAGACGCTCTCGTCGGCGACGATGACCTTGGGGTTGAGGGTCAGCGCGCGGGCGATGCAGATGCGCTGGCGCTGGCCGCCGGAGAACTCGTGCGGGTGGCGGCGCAGGGCATCGGCGTCCAGTCCGACCCGGCGGAACAGCTCGACGACGCGGTCTTCCAGTTCCTGCCCCTTGGCGATGCGGTGGATCACCAGCGGCTCTGCCACCAGCCGGCCGACGGTCATGCGCGGATCCAGCGAGGCGAAGGGGTCCTGGAAGATCATCTGGATGTCGCGGCGCACCGGCGCCATGGCAGCGGGCGTGAGGCCGGCGATGTCGCGCCCGGCGATGGCGATGCGGCCCTGCAAGGACACCAGGTTCAAC
>DAIQBR010000223.1:0-6579 GCA_036781105.1 Kiloniellaceae bacterium | reverse complement strand
TGGTACTTCGGCAGCTGTTCGAGCTTCGTGCGAAAATGGAACGCGTCGGCATGGGTGATCTCGCCGATCTTTCGGAGCCCCACGATCTCCTCGAAGAGATAGAGCGCGAGCCAAGCGTCGTCTTTGGCCTCCTCTTTCCAGGCCTTGTGAAGCATTTTCTGGTCGACGAACTGCCCGTAGATCTCGCGCAAGGGCCTGTCCGCGGACGGCAGGCGCGGGGCATCGTCCTGCTGCGCGACCGGCGCGCAGTCGGCAGTCGCCCCCGCCTCCGGTGCCGTTGCGGTTGCGCGGGAGGCATCGCTGCCGCCGGCAGCGTGGGAGCGCCCGTGGCGCCGGGCAAGCCGCGCGCGGGTGCCCTCATCGAGCTCGCCGAGTTCGACAGTCTCGGCGGCCTCCCGGTAGGCGGCGATGGCATAGCGCATGCCCTCGGCCGCCAGGCTGCGGAACTCGAGGCTGTCGGCCGGCAGGTCAATCTGTTGGCTGGCCAGCAGGGGCTTCAGCACGGCCTCAGCGCCCTTGTAGTCGCCGTGTTGATAGAAGAACGTCCATTCGTCGACTTGCCTGGAGGGGTGGTTGTAGCGGTCCATTTGCCAGTCGACGTGCTCGGGATCGAGTTGCTCGGTCTCGAAAGTTCTCCCTGCCGCCCATTCCTGGCACTCCTCGAGGATCTGGTCGTAGAGCGCGAAGAGAACCTGCTCGCGCTGCCACTTGGTGAGGGGTTTCGCGGACCTGAGCGTGGCGGCGTGGGACAAGAGGACTTCCTCGAAGATGGCCGAGAGCCGGAGCGCGCGCAGGCGGGCGAGGGGCCTGTCCGGGGTTTCGAGCGACCGGCAGAGATGGTCGGGCCCGGCGCCCCGCGCGAGAACGCGCGGCAGGCGCCGGCGCCAATAGAAAAGCCCGTTTCGACTAAAAAGATGTAAAGGTCTGGCCATGGCCGCAGCTCCCTGATTCGAGGGGCCGCCGGCGGCAAATGTGTCACAGGGATGTGTCACACCCGCGCCGGCAGCGTCAGGCGCTGCCGAAATGGCTAAAATGCGAGATAAATCAGAGGTTTGGCTGGGGGACCTGGATTCGAACCAGGGCTGCTCGGGTCAGAGCCGAGAGTTCTACCGCTAAACTATCCCCCAGCAGGCGGGGCCGGACCGGCCCCCGAAACGTCCTTGGGGAGCCTTCCTAGCGCAGCGGTGCTTTACATAGTCCTACCACCCCCCTCGTGACAACCATTTTTCCCGGCGATTTGCCCCCCGATTTCCCGGTTTTCCGTCGTTTTTCCCTAGGCTTGGCGGCCCGGCCGGGGCCACAACCCTGGTGAAACAGCCGGCGTTGACGCTAAGATGGCCGCCAACAAGGGGTTTCGGCGCCGCGCCGGCCTCGCGCCGGGCCCGGCCCGGTGAGAGCCAGGATCGCCGGCGCCCAAGAAGAACAAGGAAAGAGTTCAGTGACCGCCTATGTGAACGGGCAGCGCCGCGTCCCCTGGGGGCGGCAGGACGCTAGGCGGGCCGGTCGTGACAACGGCCCGGCCGACGCGCTCTATGCGGCTCTCGACCTCGGCACCAACAACTGCCGCCTGCTGGTGGCCCGTCCCGACCAGGACGGTTTCCGGGTGGTCGACGCCTTCTCCCGCATCGTGCGCCTGGGCGAGGGCCTGGCGGCCAGCGGGGAGCTCTCGGCCCCGGCCATGGCGCGCACCATCGAGGCGCTGAAGGTCTGCGCCGGGAAGATCCGCCGCCGCGGTGTCACCCAGCTGCGCGCCGTGGCCACCGAAGCCTGCCGCCGGGCGGCCAACTGTGAGGATTTCCTGGCCGCGGTAAAGCGCGCGACCGGCATCGAGTTGGAGATCATCTCGCAGAACGAGGAGGCGGCGCTGGCGATCTGCGGCTGCGCGCCGCTGGTCGATCCGGACATCCCCGATATCCTGCTGTTCGACATCGGCGGCGGCAGCACCGAAATCTGCTGGCTGAAGGTGGGGCCGCCGTCCGGCGGTGCGGCGGGCGGCCAGGCCGAGCTGGCGATGCACGGCTGGCTGTCGGTGCCCATCGGGGTCATTTCCCTCTCGGAGCGCTATGGCGCTGAACGCCCTGGCGGCGGCGGCATATCGCTCGATGCCTACCAGGCCATGGAGGACGATATGGCCGCGGCGGTCGCCGAGTTCGACCGGCGCTTCGGGGTGAGCCGTTCGGTGAGCCGGGAAGGGGTGCAGATGCTCGGCACCTCCGGCACGGTGACCACGCTGGCTGGCGTGCACAAGGACCTGCCGCGCTATGACCGCGCCAGGGTCGACGGCAGCTACCTGGACATGACCACGGTGCGCGACGTCTGCGGGCGCATCACCGCGATGAGCTATGACGAACGCGCGGCGCATCCCTGCATCGGCCCCGAACGCGCCGACCTGGTGGTGGCCGGCTGTGCCATCCTCGCCGCGCTGTGCCGTATCTGGCCGGCCGAGCGCCTGCGGGTCGCCGACCGCGGCCTGCGCGAGGGCATGCTCTACGCCATGATCCATGGCGTCAGCGCGCCGCAGGGCCGCTGGGCCGTCGAGAGCGAGGCCGAAATCCTGGCCCGGAGAGGCGCCGCCGGCGCCGCGCCGCCGGCCGGTTCCTGGCCGGCAAAGTAGGGCAGGGAACTTGGCAAAATCAGGCAGCAGCCGCGGGGGTGGCGGCCGTGGCGGCCCAGGACGTGGCGGTTCCGGCCGCGACGTTTCGGGACGCAACCTCAAGGTCCGGGTGAAGACGGCCAAGCGGCGCACGGCCTCCTCGGCGCGCTGGCTGGAGCGCCAGCTGAACGACCCCTATGTCGCCGAGGCGCGCAAGCGCGGCTATCGCTCCAGGGCCGCCTTCAAGCTGGCCCAGCTCGACGACCGCTTCCATTTCCTGAAGAACGGCGCCCGGGTGGTCGACCTGGGCTGTGCGCCGGGCGGCTGGACCCAGGTGGTGGTGGAGCGCTGCGGGCGCAGCGCCCACGTCGTCGGGATCGACCTCACCGAGGTGGAACCGATTTCCGGTGCCGAGCTGATGGTGGGCGACTTCCTGGCCGAGGACGCGCCGGAGCGGCTGAAGGCCGCGCTGGGCGGGCCGGCCGATGTGGTGCTCTCCGACATGGCGGCGCATGCCACCGGCCACACCAAGACCGACCACCTGAGGGTCATGGCCCTGGTCGAGGCGGCGCACCTTTTCGCGCGCGAGGTACTGGCGCCCGGCGGCGCCTTCGTCGCCAAGGTGCTGCAGGGCGGCACCGAGCGCGACCTGCTGGCCGCCCTGAAGCGCGACTTCGCCAAGGTGGCCCACGTGAAGCCGGCGGCCAGCCGCTCCGATTCGGCGGAGATGTACCTCGTCGCCACCGGCTTCCGCGGCAGCGCCGCGGGCGAGGAAGAAGATTAGAGGGCGATCACGTCGCCCAGGTGGCCCGCCAGCTCGTGGTCGGGCACCTTGGTGAGGTCCTTGGAAAGCTCGCCGTCCAGCTTCGATGCCGCCTCCTTGCTGAGCGCCTGGCGCAGGTCGCCCAGGGTTTTCGGGGGCGCCACCAGGACCAGGCGGTCGTAGCTGCGCTTCTGGGCGGCATCATTGATGTGGCCGGCCAGAAGATCGGCGAAGCGGCGCTTTTCCTCGCGGTGGGCGTCGGTCGGCGGCTCCATGGCGTGGCGGCCGGGGCCCATGCGGTCGTGGCTGCGGCCCGGCTTGTCGGCAGCGATATCGCGACTCGGGGGCAGGGTTTTCTGCATGTCCTCCTCCGGCAGGCGGACAAGGCCCTTGCCCGGGCCCTGGTTCTCGAGAATGCGCGCCTGGGCGCCGTCGGCGATGACGATCCAGCTGCGGGTCGGTTTCATCTGCAAGTCCCCGTCTATATCTGTGGTTTGGCAGGGATTCTCCTGCCTTTTCACAGATGGCGCGCTGACCTGGATCAAACAAGGCCGGGGGGGCCGGACGGAGTCGGGGGCCGGCAGGCGGCCGCCAGCCATGATCGCGGCGCGCGCCTGGGATGCGCCCTTATCCGCTTGGCAGGACGGGGTCCATGTGTATGATGCGGCGCCAATCACCGCCAAGGGGATAGGCATGAAGCTCCGACAGGCTCTTACGTTCGATGACGTCCTTCTCGAGCCGGCGGAGTCCGCAGTCCTCCCGAACCAGACCGACACGCGCACCCGGCTGACCCGCTCCATCGAGCTGGGCATTCCGCTGCTGTCCTCGGCCATGGATACGGTGACCGAAGGACGACTTGCCATCGCGCTGGCCCAGGCCGGCGGCATCGGCGTCATCCACAAGAACCTCGCCATCGAAGAGCAGGCCGACGAAGTCCGCCGCGTGAAGAAGTTCGAGAGCGGCATGGTGGTGAACCCGGTCACCATTCATCCCGACGAGCCGCTGGCCAACGCCCTGGCGCTGATGGAAAGCCACAAGATCTCCGGCATCCCGGTGGTCGAGCGCAAGACCAAGAAGCTGGTCGGCGTGCTGACCAACCGCGACGTGCGCTTCGCCGAGAACCCCCAGGAGCCGGTTTCCGCCCTGATGACCAAGGAACGGCTGATCACCGTCAAGGAAGGGGTCAGCAAGGAAGAGGCGCAGCGCCTGCTGCACCAGCACCGCATCGAGAAGCTGCTGGTGGTCGACGAAGCCTACGTCTGCATCGGCCTCATCACCGTGAAGGACATGGAGAAGGCGCAGGCCTATCCCCGTGCCTGCAAGGACGACCAGGGCCGCCTGCGCGCCGCCGCCGCCATCGGCGTCGGCAGTGACGGCATCGCCCGCGCCGAAGCCCTGCTCGACGCCGGCGTCGACGTTCTGGTGGTCGATACCGCGCACGGCCATTCCAAGGGCGTCATCGCCGCGGTCAGCCAGGTGAAGCGCCTGTCCAATGCGGCCGGCGTGATCGCCGGCAACGTGGCGACCGGCGACGGCGCCCGCGCGCTGGTCGATGCCGGCGCCGACGGCGTGAAGGTGGGCATCGGCCCGGGGTCGATCTGCACCACGCGCATGGTGGCCGGCGTCGGCATGCCGCAGCTGACCGCGATCATGGATACCGTCGAGGTCTGCCGCAAACACGACGTGCCGGTGATCGCCGACGGCGGCATCAAATTTTCCGGCGACCTCGCCAAGGCGATGGCGGCCGGCGCGAGCTGCGCCATGATCGGCTCGCTCTTCGCCGGCACCGAGGAGAGCCCGGGCGAGGGGTTCCTGTTTCAGGGCCGCTCCTACAAGTCCTACCGCGGCATGGGCTCGGTCGGCGCCATGGCGCGCGGCTCGGCCGACCGCTACTTCCAGCAGGAAGTCGCCGACGACCTGAAGCTGGTCCCGGAAGGCGTCGAGGGCCGGGTGCCCTACAAGGGGCCGGTCGGCGCCGTGATCCACCAGCTGGTCGGCGGGCTGCGCGCGGCCATGGGCTACACCGGCAGCGCCACCATCGCCGAGTTGCAGAAGAACGCGCGTTTTGTCCAGATCACCAATGCGGGTTTGCGGGAAAGCCACGTGCACGACGTCACCGTCACGCGCGAGGCGCCCAACTACCGCAACGAGATGTGATCGCGCGCCGCCTGACCTCCCCGCCACCCGCCGCACAACAACTGCGTCCGCGTTTTCGATGTCGTAGGAGCGCGCCATGACGCCGGCGGCCCGCCTGCAGGCGGTCATCGAGATTCTGGACGCGGTCGCGGCCCGTCAGACCCTAGACGGGGCGGCAGAACACCCTGCCGAGCTCGCGGTGAACGACTACCTGCGCCAGCGCCGCTACATCGGCTCCAAGGACCGCCGGGCCGTCACCGCCATGACCTACGACCTGCTGCGCCACCGCGCACGTCTCGCCTGGTGGCTGGAGCGTGGCGAAGGCAGCGCCGACTCGCCGCGCCAGCAGCTGCTGGCCTACCTGGAGCTCTGCGCGGACGAGAGTCCGGAGAACCTGCGCGGCCTGTTCGACGGCGCGCGCTACGCGCCGGCGCCCTTGAGCGCCGAGGAAGACGCGGTGGTCGAGCGCTTGGCCGACCCGGCGCTGCGCGCCGCCGAACCGCCGGCCTGGGTGGCGCAGGAGGTGCCGGAGTGGATCGCGCCGAAACTGCGCGAGGCCTTCGGCGAGGCCGCCGAGAGCGAAGCCGCGGCACTGCTGCAGGAAGCGCCGACCGACCTGCGGGTGAACCTGCTGCTGGGCACGCGCGAGGCGGCGCAGGCGGCGCTGGCGGAGGAGGGCATCGAGACCGCGCCGACGCCGCTGTCGCCGCGTGGCCTGCGCGTCGAAGGGCGCCGCGCGCTGCGCGCCTCGCTGGCCTTCGGGGCGGGACTGGTGGAATTGCAGGACGAGGGCTCGCAACTCGCCGCGCTGCTCTGCGACGCGCGCCCCGGCATGGCGGTGGCCGACGTCTGCGCCGGCGCCGGCGGCAAGACCCTGGCGCTGGCCGCGGAGATGCACGGGCAGGGACGCCTGCTGGCGATGGACGTCGACCAGTCCCGGCTCGACAAGGGCGCCCTGCGGCTAAAGCGCGCCGGCTTGAAGAGTGGCGATGCCGGGTTCATCGAGCGCCGCGCGGTGAAGGACATTGCCGCCGACGAAGACCTGCACGGCGCTTTCGAGCGCGTGCTGGTGGATGCGCCCTGCAGC
>DAIQBR010000222.1:4743-6581 GCA_036781105.1 Kiloniellaceae bacterium | reverse complement strand
GGCATCGGCAGCTACTGGGGCAACCTGCGCTCGATCGGCGAGCGGGTCGGCCACAACGGCAAGACCTCCGGCATCATCCCCTTCATCCGCGTCATGGATTCCCTTACCCTGGCGATCAGCCAGGGTTCGTTACGGCGCGGCTCGGCAGCCTGTTACATTCCGATCTCCCACCCGGAGATCGAGGAATTCATTGAGCTGCGCCGACCAACCGGTGGCGATCCCAACCGCAAGGCGCTGAACCTGCACCACGGCATCGTCATCTCCGACGCCTTCATGCGCGCGGTCGAGAAGGACGAGGAATGGGGCCTCACCAGCCCCAAGGACAACGCGGTGATCCGCAAGGTGCGTGCCCGCGACCTGTGGATCCGCATCCTCACCGCGCGCATCGAGACCGGCGAGCCCTACATCATCTTCGGCGACCACGTGAACCGGCAGATTCCGGAGCACCACAAGCTGGCCGGGCTGTCGGTGAAGATGTCGAACCTCTGCAGCGAGATCACCCTGCCGACCGGCAAGGATCACCTGGGCGAGGAGCGCACGGCGGTGTGCTGCCTGTCCTCCCTGAACCTCGAGAAGTACTTCGAGTGGCAGGACGACGAAGGCTTCATCGAGGACGTCATGCGCTTCCTCGACAACGTGCTGCAGGACTTCATCGACAAGGCGCCGGAAGGCATGGCGCGGGCCAAGTACTCGGCCATGCGCGAGCGCTCGGTGGGTCTCGGCGTGATGGGCTTCCACTCCTTCCTGCAGGCCAACCGCATTCCCCTGGAAGGCGTCATGGCCAAGGTGTGGAACAAGAAGATCTTCGCCCAGATCCGCGCCGACGCCGACGCCGCCTCGAAGAGGCTGGCCGAGGAGCGCGGGCCCTGCCCCGATGCCGAGGAGTTCGGCATCATGGAGCGTTTCTCCAACAAGATGGCCATCGCGCCGACCGCCTCGATCTCGATCATCTGCGGCGGCGCCTCGCCGGGCATCGAGCCGATCGCGGCCAACTCCTTCACCCACAAGACGCTGTCCGGCTCCTTCAACGTGCGCAACAAGCACCTCACCGAACTGCTGGAGGAAAAGGGCGAGAACAACGAGGACGTCTGGACTTCGATCACCCTCAACGGCGGCTCGGTGCAGCACCTCGATTTCCTCAGCGACGACGAGAAGGACGTCTTCAAGACCGCCTTCGAACTCGACCAGCGCTGGCTCATCGAGCACGCCGGCGACCGCGCCGGCTACATCTGCCAGGCGCAGTCGCTGAACATCTTCGTGCCCGCCGACGTGCACAAGCGCGACCTGCACCAGATCCACCTGCTGGCCTGGAAGAAGGGCGTGAAGAGCCTCTACTACTGCCGCTCGAAGTCGATCCAGCGCGCCGAGTCCGCGATCCCCATGACGCCGACCGCGACTCTGCCGCACCTCGGCAAGATCGCCTCCAAGGGGCTCGCCGCAGCGGCCCAGGGAACTACAGGTTCGACGACGGACTACGAGGAGTGCCTCGCCTGCCAGTGAACCGATAAGCGAGCTACCGCGTCGGCTGCTCCAGCAGCCGCCGCAGGGTGCGACCTTCGAGGGACCGGTCAAGAGCGCGCGAGCGCTCCCGGGTGCTTCGGGGGGTGCAAGGGGCCGGCGGTTCGGGGGGACTGCCGGCCCCAACTTCCCCCGGGGCCCGCGGCCCCAAAAGAACGCGAGGGCCTTCGGTCCTCAAAGCAACGCGGCGCCGCCAAGGCGCCGGACCGGATATGACTTATGCGGCAGCGCCGGCCCCGAGACCGGCGCGCCTCAGATGAATGGGAGAACGACCTCAAATGTCCCTGCTCGACGCCAGCCCCGTCTACAAGCCCTTCCGC
>DAIQBR010000222.1:0-4733 GCA_036781105.1 Kiloniellaceae bacterium | reverse complement strand
GGGCCTACGATGCCTGGCTGATGCAGCAGCGCCTGCACTGGCTGCCGGAGGAAGTGCCGCTGGCCGACGACGTGAAGGACTGGAACCGCAACCTGACGGATTCCGAACGCAACCTGCTGAGCCAGATCTTCCGCTTCTTCACCCAGTCGGACGTCGAGGTGAACAACTGCTACATGCGCCACTACAGCCGCGTGTTCCAGCCCACCGAGGTGCAGATGATGCTCTCCGCCTTCTCCAACATGGAGACGGTGCACATCGCCGCCTACTCCTACCTGCTGGATACCATCGGCATGCCGGAGGCCGAGTACTCCGCCTTCCTCCACTACAAGGAGATGAAGGACAAGTACGACTACATGCAGGAGTTCGGCTGCGACACCAAGGAGGAGATCGCCAAGACGCTGGCCGTCTTCGGCGCCTTCACCGAGGGCCTGCAGCTCTTCGCCTCCTTCGCGATCCTCTTGAACTTCCCGCGCTTCAACAAGATGAAGGGCATGGGCCAGATCGTCACCTGGTCGGTGCGCGACGAGTCGCTGCACACCCTCTCGGCGATCCGCCTGTTCAAGACCTTCATCGAGGAGAACCCGGAGGTCTGGAACGACGCCTTCGAGCGCGACCTCTACAAGGCCTGCGAGACCATCGTCACCCACGAAGACGCCTTTATCGACCTCGCCTTCGAGCAGGGCCCCATCGAGGGCCTGGAGCCCGGCGACATCAAGGCCTACATCCGCTACATCGCCGACCGCCGCCTGACCCAGCTCGGCCTGCAGCCGATCTACCGCACCGAGAAGAACCCCCTACCCTGGCTGGACGCCATCCTCAACGGCGTCGAGCACACCAACTTCTTCGAAAACCGCGCGACGGAATACTCCAAGGCCGCCACCCAGGGCACCTGGGCCGAGGCTTTCGACTGACTCCATTGCCCCTCTCCCCTTGCGGGAGAGGGTTGCGCAGCCTTGGCGAACTTGAAGAGTGAGCTTAGGCGAAGCTGGGTGAGGGGGAGGCCGCAGGCACCATCTCACAGGCCTCATCCTGAGGAGCGCTGCAAAGCAGTGCGTCTCGACCTGCCTGCGCGAAGCCGAAGCTTCGCTTCGGCGGAGGCAGGAGGACGAGGCCGTCCCACCACCCACTCAGACTTTCATCCCGGCCAAGCGAGCTCCCTGTGTTGGTATGGGGCGAGCGCGAGCCGGGATCCATGACAGAAGCAGGTCCCACCCTGGACCCCGGCCCGATGGCCGGGGTGACAATTGTGACGGTCGCGGCACCGAACCGTGGTACGCCCCCTATCCCAGCGCAGCGACCATCGCCCGGCGCAGGGCATAGATGTTGGCGACGCCGGTGACGCCGCCGTCGCCCTCCAGCGGCACCAGCAGGCGTTGCATCTCCGCGCCCTCGAAGGCGTCCAGCCGGGCCCACGCGTCCGCCAAGCGCTGGCAGACCAGAACCTGCAGCGGATGCGGCGAGGCGGCGGGGTCGAGCACCATGGCCGGCAGGGCCTGGTGCACGCCGCAGGGCACGGCGCCGAGGCTGCCGCGCACGGCGGCGCCGCGCCATTCGCCGCCCAGCTCGGCGATGTGGTGATGGTTCACCTTGCCCGGCGCCAGGGTGCCGTATATCGCCAGCTTCGTCGCCGGCTCGAAGGCGGCCTCCAGCGCGGCTTCCAGCGCGTTACCGCCGTCGTCTGCCGCGAGGCCGAGCCGCGCCCGGTTTACCGCGTCGAGTTGGGCCCGCAGGCCCTCGATGTCGTCAGGCATGGCTCTTCATACGCTACTTCGGCGCCGCCAGCGAGACCGTGCCGTCGTCCCTGAGGGTCCAGAAGGGGTTGTGGGCGACCTCCCAGAGGTGGCCGTCGGGATCGGCGAAGTAGCCGGAATAGCCGCCCCAGAACACCTTCTCGCCCGCCTTGATGACGGTGCCGCCGGCCGCCACGGCCTCCTTCAGCGTCGCGTCGACCTCGGCCGGCGAGGCGACGTTGTAGGCCAGCGCCATGCCGCCGAAATTCTTGCCCGGCTCCAGCTTCGCCAGCTCCAGGGTGGCGTCCTCGGCCAGGGCCTCCAGCCCGTAGAGCCCGAGCAGCACGCCACCGGCCAGCTCATAGAAGGCCACGTTGCCCTCCACCCCGCCGCCCTGGCGCCAGCCCAGCCCGGCCTCGTAGAAGCGGCGCGCGCGGGCCAGGTCCCGCACCCCGAGGGTTACCATGGTCATCCGCTGGTCCATGCCGGTCTCCTTTTGGCTTTGCGGCCCGATCCTAGCCCGGGGTCCTCGCGACATTCTGCTGTCAATTCAGCCCAACACGAACGAGATCGCGCTTACCGAAAACGTCACGACTTTCCCCTTGGTCGCGGGCGGGGGCCTCGCCTATCATCGGGGCTACTCCTCACCTCAAAACCACCATCTTCGGAGAGCGTTTAAGCCATGGGGCGATTTGGCGTAGGCCAGGGCCTGCGCCGGGTGGAAGACCTGCGCTTCCTGACCGGCGAAGGCCAGTACAGCGACGACATCCAGCTTGACGGGCAGACTCATTGCGTCTTCGTGCGCAGCCCTTTCGCGCACGCGGAGATCACCGGCATCGACACGGCGGAGGCCAAGGCGGCCCCCGGCGTGCTCGGCGTCTTCACCGTCGAGGACCTCGACGCCGACGGCATCGGCAACGTTCCCTGCCTGGTGCCGATGCCCGGCAAGAACAAGACCAGGACCGTCATGCCGCCGCGCCCGGCGCTGGCGCGCGGCCGGGTGCGCCACGTCGGCGACGCCGTGGCCATGGTGGTGGCCGAGACGCCGCAGCAGGCGCGCGACGCCGCCGAGTTGGTGATGGTCGACTACGAGGCCCTGCCCGCCGTCACCGACACCAAGGCGGCGAAGCTTCCCGGCCAGCCGCAGGTCTGGGACGAGGCAGCGAACAACACCAGCCTGGTGTGGGAGACAGGCGACGAGGCCGGCACCCAGGCAGCTTTCGACAAGGCCGCCCATGTCACGCGGCTGGAGTTCGTGAACAACCGCATCGTGGTGAACTCCATGGAGCCGCGCGCCACCATCGGCGCCTACGATGCCGCGAGCGAAACCTTCACGCTCTACACCGGCTCGCAGGGCTCCCATCGCATGCTGGGCCCACTCTGCGACATGGTCTTCGGCATCCCGCAGGAGAAGATGCACGTCATCACGCCGGACGTCGGCGGCGGCTTCGGCATGAAGATCTTCGTCTATCCGGAAACCGTGCTGGTGCTCTTCGCGGCCAGGCGCCTCGGCCGCCCGGTGCGCTGGATCGCCGAGCGCAGCGAAGGCTTCCTCAGCGACACGCAAGGCCGCGACCACGTCACCCTCGCAGAACTGGCGCTCGACGGCGAGCACAGGATTCTGGGCCTGCGCGTCACCACCACCGCCAACATGGGCGCCTACCTTTCCAACTTCGCGCCCTTCATCCCGACCGGCTGCTACGGCCCCATGCTGAGCGGGCTCTACAAGATCCCCGTCGGCTATGCCGAGGTGACCACGGTCTTCACCAACACCGTGCCGTCGACGCCTACCGCGGCGCCGGGCGGCCGGAAGCGGCCTACCTGGTGGAACGCCTGATGGACGCGGCGGCGCGCGATGCCGGCCTCTCCCCGGCGGAGTTCCGCCGGCTGAACTTCATTCCGCCGCAGGCCCTGCCCTACACCACCGCCTTCGGCGAGACCTACGACAGCGGCGACTTCCCCGGCATGCTGAAACGCGGCCTGGAGGCGATCGACCACGCCGGCTTCGAGGCGCGCCGCCAGGCCGCCGCCAAGGCCGGCAGGCTGCGCGGCCTGGGCTTTGCCTGCTACGGCGAGGTCTGCGGCTCCAACGGCGAGGAGACCGCGCGCCTGGAGGTGAAGGACGACGGCGCGCTGGAACTGTGGATCGGCACCCAGACCAACGGCCAGGGCCACTTCACCGCCTACACGCAGCTCTTGAACGACAAGCTCGGCATCGAGCCGGACCAACTCACCATCCACCAGGGCGATTCCTGGGACCTGCCCCAGGGCGGCGGCACCGGCGGCTCGCGCTCGCTGCTGATGGGCGGCCAGGCCATCGACGGCGCCGCCGACCGCGTCATCGAGCGCGCGCGCAAGATCGCCGGCCACCTGCTGGAGGCCGCCGAGGCCGACATCGAGCATGTCGAGGGCGTGTTCACCGTGGTCGGCACCGACAAGCAGGTGACGCTGGCGCAGATCGCGAAGTCGGCGAAGGAAGATGTTTCCCTGCCCGACGATCTGAAGGGCAAGATCGAGGGCCAGCACCACCTCGTCGCCGGCAAGCAGACCTACCCCAACGGCGTTCACCTCTGCGAGCTGGAGGTCGATCCCGATACCGGTGATGTGGAATTGCTGCGCTACGTCGTGGTCGACGACTTCGGCGTGGTGGTGAACCCGCTGCTGGTCGGCGGCCAGGTACATGGCGGCGCCGCCCAGGGCATCGGGCAGGCGCTCTTGGAACACACCGTCTACGACGGCGACGGCCAGTTGCTCACCGGCTCCTTCATGGACTACTGCATGCCGCGCGCCGACGACATTCCCGCCATCGAGCTGACCCTCGTCGAGGACACGCCCTGCACCACCAACCCCATGGGCGTGAAGGGCGCCGGCGAGGCCGGGGCCATCGGCGCCTGCCCGGCGGTGATCAACGCGGTGGTCGACGCGCTGTCGCCGCTCGGCATCCGCCACATCGACATGCCGGCGACGCCGGAGAAGGTGTGGCGCGCGGTGCAGGACGCCCGC
>DAIQBR010000221.1:6236-6590 GCA_036781105.1 Kiloniellaceae bacterium | reverse complement strand
GCGCAGGGCAAGACCATCTTCGGGCGCATCGAACAGGCGGTGGCGCGCGTCTGAGCGCTACCGGCGAGAGCCGAGCGCGCGTCGCACCCCCCACCTGCCTTCGCGCAGGCAGGCCCAACCTCCCCCCATCAAGGGGGGAGGAGTTTCTTTTTGGGCGGCCCGTCAAAAAATTGCCCTCCCCCTGCGATGGGGGAGGGTCAGGGTGGGGGTGCAGCCTGTCGGCTTGCGAGCCCTGGCCGGTCTCTTAGTGCCGCCTGCATCCGGCATCGAACATTGCAGCGGTGCCGGCGCGTTGGATTCCGTTTCGCATCGCGCGCAGCGGCCTAGGCCTCCTCGGTGGCGAAACCCTTGCCG
>DAIQBR010000221.1:5009-6141 GCA_036781105.1 Kiloniellaceae bacterium | reverse complement strand
GGGGGTGCGCCAGAAATCGCCGGCCTTCACCGCGACCTCGTCGTCGCCCTGCCAGCGCGTGCCGGAGCCGGAGAGGCAGTGGCCCCACTGCTCCTCGGGGTGGTGGTGCAGGGTGCCCTTGGCCCCGGGCTCGAAGCGCACGACGGAGATCTGCGCGTGGTCGCCGGTGTAGACCGTGGTGGTGATGCCGGGGGCGAGCTCGCGGTGGACGCCGCCGTCGCTGCCCTCGATGTTGAAGAAGTTCTCTGCTGCCATGGGGCGGGGTGTCCTCTTTTCTTTTCCGGATGGTCTCGAGGGGCGCGGATCAGTCGATGTAGACGCAGCCCTTCTCCTCGAGCGCCTTGTCGACCCAGGAGCGGTCGACGCTGCCGTCATTGATGGCGGCCATCTGCTTTTCCTCGGCCTTGAGCTTCGCCTTGCTGCGCTCCAGGATCTCGGCCGCGCCGGCGCGGGGTACCGCCAGCACGCCGTCGCCGTCGCCGAGGATGAGGTCGCCCGGGTGAATCACCATGCCGCCGAGGGCGATGGGAAAGCCGATCTCGCCGGGGCCGTCCTTGTAGGGACCGCGGTGGGTGACACCGGTGGCATAGACCGGGTGGTTGCGCTGGTAGAGCGCATCGGCATCGCGCACCGCGCCGTTGAGGACGAGGCCGGCGACGCCGCGCTTGATGGCGTGGGACAGCATCAGCTCGCCGAAGAGGGAGTTGGTCGTGTCGCCGCCGGCGTCGCAGACGATGACGTCGCCGGGCTGCGCCATGTCGATGGCCTTGTGCAGCAGCAGGTTGTCGCCGGGGCGCATGCGCAGGGTGAAGGCCGGGCCCGCCAGCGTGGCGTCGCGGTGCATCGGCCGCAGGTCGGCGCCGCCGGCATCCATGCGCCACATGCAGTCGCTGACGTTGGCCACGGGCAGCGGCCTGAAGGCCTCGACCAGCGCGGGGTCGACCCGCTGCCAGGTCTTCTTGATACGGAATCCTTCGGACACCCGAGAACCTCCCTCTATGCTTGTTCGTTGTTGTCCCGCCACTGTGCCCCAGGGCGGGCGCCGGGTGAAGGCCCAGAGGTCATAAGAATTCAGGCGGGCCTATTAGATCGGTTTCACCGGGCCAGGCTAGCGCCGGCGCTGCTTCATGGA
>DAIQBR010000221.1:0-4988 GCA_036781105.1 Kiloniellaceae bacterium | reverse complement strand
GGGCAGGGGGACGGTGCCCGGCGGCACGCCCTGCAGCCTTCCGGCCGGCGGGCGCTGTGGCAGGCGGGCCGGATCGAGCTCGCCGCGCAGGGCGGTCAGCAGAGTGCGGTGATCGGGCAGGGCGGCGGTCGTCTGGCCGATCTGGCGGCGCACGGTGGTGACGTAGCGGCGCCAGGTGTCGCGGCGCAGCGCCACGCCGCTTTCGGGCGGCGCCGGGGCGTAGCCGGTCTCGTAGACCTTCTTGCCGAGCAGCACGGTCTGGTAGACGCGGTGCGAGAACAGCGACCAGAAGCCGATGTCGTAGCGCGTCGGCAGGCCGCGCCGCCACAGCTCCAGGTTGGCGGCGAGGGAGTCAGGCACCTGCAGGGCCTCGCGGGCGTCGATCCAGTACTGGCTGTCGCTGCGGTTGCCCAGCGCGTAGTGCAGACAGATGAAGTCGCGCACCTCGTCGTAGAGCCGGGCGGAAACCTCGTTGTAGCGCGCGCTCAGCGGCTCGGCGAAATCCTTGTCGGGGAAGTAGGACAGCAGCCAGCGCACGCTCATCTCGATCATGTAGATGGCGGTCGATTCCAGCGGCTCGATGAAGCCGCCGGACAGCCCGATGGCGATGCAGTTCTTCACCCAGGGCCGCCGCGTGCGGCCGACGCGCATGGGGATGATGCGCGGCGCCGCGTCCTTCGGCAGTTCGCTGCCGGTGGTGCGGATATGGTCGAGCAGTTCGGCGCAGGCCTCGTCGTCGCTGCGGTGGGCGCTGGAGAAGACGTAGCCGGTGCCGACGCGGTTGTAGAGCGGCACGCGCCAGACCCAGCCGGCGCCCAGCGCCGTCGAACGGGTCATCGGCTCGATCTTCTGCGGGTCGGGATGCGGCACCTGGATGGCCGCCGCGCGGTCGTTCGCCAGATGATCGGCGTAGCTGACGAAGGGCTCGCCCATGACCTTGTTGATGAGCAGGCCGCGAAAGCCGGTGCAGTCGATCACCAGTTCCACCGGGTGGGCGCCGCGCTGCTTCAGGTTCAAGGCGGTGATGAAGCCGCGCTCGTCGGTCTCGGCGTCGACCACGTCGTCGCGGATGTGCTCGACGCCGCGCTGCACGCAGAGGCCGCTCAGCATGTCGGCGAAAAGCCCGGCGTCGAGGTGGTAGGCGAAGCCGACTCCCCTGTCGTAGGGCTTGGCGTCGAGCGGCCGCGGCCCCTTGAAGGCGCGCGCGAGGTCCAGCGCCGGGGTGATGACCTCGGCGAAGTCGTGCCCTTCCGCGCCGTAGCGCAGGAAGTGGTGCGCCGAGTCCGCACCCTCCAGCACCGGCCCCTCGTTGAAGGCGTTGAGGTAGGCGACGCGCTTGCCGTGGCGGTCGAGGTTCCAGTTGTCGAAGAGCACGCCGAGCTTGAAGGAGGCGTTGCAGTGCTTGAAGAAGTCGCGCTCCGAAATGCCGGTCTGCTGCATCAGCCGCGGCATGGCGGGCACGGTGGCCTCGCCGACGCCGACGGTGGCGACGTTGGGGGATTCGATGAGCGTGATCTTCAGCGCGCCGGGATCCTTGGCGCCGCTGCGGCAGAAGGCGCCCAGCAGCAGGGCCGTCAGCCAGCCGGCGGTGCCGCCGCCGACGATGGTGATATGGCTGACCCGCTCTGCCATCGCCTGTCCCCCCACAGGGTGGTCGGCAGCGGGGCCTGACCGCTGGCGCAGCCGTCCCCCGATCCCCTGGGAGAAAGCTTGCCCCGAGGACGGGATGGGGTCAATCGCGGTATCGCCGGCGCGTGCATCCGGGGCCAGCAGGCCTTAGTTTTGGCAGCGGGGTCATGCGGCGCCAGGCCGCGCTAGGGGCGATCCGCCGCGAGGAGAGCCGTGTAGAGCGCGGCATCCTGAAGGATTGCCTGGGCCAGTTCGAGGTCGGCATCGCTGTGGCTGGTCCGCTGTGGGCACCTCTCCCGCTGTGCTGCGATGGCCGCGGCCTTGGCGGGGTCGATGTCGATGTTCCGGATCGCCCGACTGATATGGGCCTCGCCGTCTCTGAGCCGGGTCAAAGCCTCGCTGCCGCTGCCGACGAGACCGCTGCAAATCATAGGGAGCACGCCGCGTTCGTCGAGCGCATAGCCGGCGGGCGCGAAGAGCAGCGTTCCGGTAAAGGCAAGGATGCCGCCGTTGTACAGAAAGACGCCCTGCTGCAGGCGCCCCTGCCCCTGCGTATTGCTGCCGAGGACGATACCGCGGCCAAGGTCCTGAACGACGGCTGCCATGTTTTCGGCCGCGCCCGCCGTTTCGCCATTGACGAGGACTACCAGCGGGATTTCCGTGTCCACCGGTGTCTCTCGGGACCGAAAACGGTGGTTCGCGAGAAGGCTCCTACCCTTGCTGCGGAAGTAGGTCTGCCCCCGTTCGATAAAGATATCGAGGAAGCGGGCGGCCGCGAAAGCGTTCGCCGAATAGGTGCCACGCAGGTCGAGAATGATACCGACGGCAGCGTCATCTCCCTTGGCATGCTCACCACGCAGCAGCTGCTCGACGGCGTCGATGGTGTCGCCCCAAACGCTGGTCAGCTGCAAATAGAGGATGCGGTCGCGCCAAACGGCTACGGGTGCGCTGAAGCTCACCGTCTCGCGCGTCAGCTTGACTTCGCGGGTCTGCTCTGTGCCTGCCGCACGCGTCAGCAGAGTCACCTCGCTGTCCGGCGGCCCGACGAACTGCATGGCCATCTGAAGCCGGGAGAAGGTCCCGGTGGTTTGACCGTTGACGGATTCGACGATATCGCCGACACGCAGGCCCGCCTGCGCTGCCTCTGAATTGCGCCGCACCTGCGCGATGCGGGTCGCGCCGCCCGCCTCGTGCAGCCGGATGCCGGCGGCGGCGCTGGGTTCCTCCTCCTCTTCCTCGGCTTCGGTGCCGTCTGCCTTGTCGGAGATCAGGCCAAGCGCTTTCAGTTCCCGCCGCGATATGTAGACGCTCTCGTCATCCAGGGCCGACGCAGCCCCGGCCAGCACGAGATCGGTGGTCTCGACCCAGGAGGCCGCCGCGACTTCGGGGGAGACCTTTTTCAGGGCCTTGATGGTTTCGCGGACCACCGCCGCCCAGCCGTCTCCCGCGTACCATGCCGGCTTGTGGAAGGTGTGAATGACCGCGCCGTTCAGCAGAACCTCGGTCCGAAAGCGATACAGAGGGATGGGCGCATCGACGATCTGCAGACCCGGCTCCAGACTGCTGAGGTTCTGAAGGCCTGGGAGGACGACATTCTCCAGGCGGATGTCTTCATCGTAGTAGTTGTCATAGAGATAGTCGAAAGCGGTGCGCAGGTTCCGCGTCACCTCCGTCTCGGTCGGCGCGTCGAGGTCGGCAGGTGGGGCCGCGCAGGCGGCGAGGAGCAGCAGGAGAGGGGCGCCGAGCGCCGAAATCACGAAACGCCGCATGCCCTTACCCCCGCATCGCTGATCCCGCTGGTTTTCCCAGGAGTCGCAAATTCCCGTTAAGGTTTCAAGGGAAATGGCGGGGATGGCGGAAATCCGGCGAGTGGCGCGGCACTTGACTCGCTAGGACGCTTGCCCTAGTTTTTGGACCTTCATTAGGACGCTTGTCCAAATCGATGCGGCGCCGGGGAGGTGGTAGATGCAGCAGGGCAGTACGCGGGAGGAGATCGTCGCGGCGGCGGACGCGCTGTTCTACCGCCAGGGCTTCGACCACACGTCGTTCGCGGATATCGCCGAGGTGGTGCGGATCTCGCGCGGCAACTTCTACCACCACTTCAAGACCAAGGACGAGATCCTGGCGGCCGTCATCGCGCGGCGCCTGGCGCAGACCGAGGCCATGCTGGAGGGCTGGGAGGCGGCGGGGAAGACGCCGGTGGAACGCCTTCGGAGCTTCATCCGCATCCTCATCGCCAACAAGGCCGACATCAAGAAGTACGGCTGCCCGGTCGGCACGCTGACCGGCGAACTGGCCAAGCTGAATCACGCGGCGCAGGGCGAGGCGAGGGCGCTGTTCACCCTGTTCCGCAGCTGGCTGCGCCGGCAGTTCGAAGAGCTGGGCCGCGGGATGGACGCCGACGCGCTGGCGCTGCACCTGCTGGCGCGCAGCCAGGGGGTGGCGACGCTGGCCTCTGCCTTCCGCGACGAGAAGTTCATCCGCCGCGAGGTGCAGGAGATGTGCGACTGGGTCGACGCCCGCGCGGCGGAAGGTGTCAGCGAACTTTAGACGGAGGGGTAAGCGATGTTTGTGGTTCTGTTGAAATTTGCCGACAAGGCCAAAGCCGCCGAACAGATGGAAGGCCACAAGGCCTGGCTGCAGCAGGGCTTCGACGACGGCGTCTTCTCGCTGGCGGGCAGCCTGCAGCCCGGCCTGGGTGGCGGCATCCTGGCGCAGGGCACCTCGCTGGAGGCGCTGCAGGCGCGGGTGGCGGCGGACCCCTTCGTCGCCGCGGGCGTCGTCATCGCGGAGATCCTGGAGATCACGCCGTCGCGGACCGACGAACGCCTCGCCTTCCTGGCCGCCTGAACCGCCCATGAGCACCACCGTCCCCGGCCCGGACGGCAAGCCGCGCTGCCGCTGGTGCGCGGCGGCGCCGGAGTTCCTCGCCTACCACGACACGGAGTGGGGCTTCCCGGTGGCCGACGACCGCCGCCTCTTCGAGAAGCTCTGCCTGGAAGGCTTTCAGTCCGGACTTTCCTGGCGCACCATCCTGGCCAAGCGCGAGAACTTCCGTGCCGCCTTCCGCGACTTCGATTTCGACCGCATCGCCTGCTTCACCCAGCGCGACCTCGACCGCCTGCTGGCGGACGCCGGCATCGTGCGCCACCGCGGCAAGATCGAGGCGGTCATCAACAACGCGAGGCGCGCGCAGGAAGTGGTGCAGCAGGAGGGCTCGCTGGCGGCCTTCCTCTGGCGCTATGAGCCGGCGCAGCGGCGGGGCAAGCCGCAGACGGCCTCCACCTCGCCGGAGTCCATCGCGCTTTCCAAGGAACTGAAAAAGCGCGGCTGGAAGTTCGTCGGCCCGACCACGGTCT
>DAIQBR010000220.1:6406-6661 GCA_036781105.1 Kiloniellaceae bacterium | reverse complement strand
GGGGTGACGCCGCCGACCATCTTGGTTCCGTAAGCGATCGCCTGCTCGGAGTGGAAAGTGCCCTGCGCGCCGGTGAAGCCCTGACAGATGACTTTGGTGTTCTTGTCGACGATCACAGACATCAGGCAGCCTCCCGCACGGCCTTGACCACCTTCTCGGCGGCATCGGCCAGATTGTCGGCAGAGACGATCGGCAGGCCCGATTCGGCCAGGATCTTCTTGCCCAACTCCACATTGGTTCCTTCCAGGCGCACCA
>DAIQBR010000220.1:0-6385 GCA_036781105.1 Kiloniellaceae bacterium | reverse complement strand
GCAGCTCGACCTCCTTGGCCGCCGCCACCACGCCCTCGGCGATCACGTCGCAGCGCATGATGCCGCCGAAGATGTTGACCAGAATGCCCTCCACATTGGGGTCGGAGAGGATGATCTTGAAGGCCGCCGTGACGCGCTCCTTGGTGGCGCCGCCGCCGACGTCGAGGAAGTTGGCCGGTTCACCGCCGTACAGCTTGATGATGTCCATGGTGGCCATGGCGAGGCCGGCGCCATTGACCATGCAGCCGACCTGGCCGTCGAGCTTGATGTAGTTCAGCTCGTGCTTGGCGGCTTCCAGCTCCATGGCGTCTTCTTCGTCCTCGTCGCGCATCTCGGCGATGTCCTTGTGGCGGAAGAGCGCGTTGTCGTCGAAATTCATCTTGGCATCGAGGGCGATGACCTCGCCGCTACCGGTGACCACCAGGGGATTGATCTCGACGATCGAGGCATCCAGGCTCACGAAGGCATTGTACATGGCGGTCATGAATTTCACCGCCGCGCTGACCTGCTTGCCTTCCAGCCCCAGGCCGAAAGCGATCTTGCGGCCGTAGAAGGGCATGAAGCCGATGGCCGGATCGATGACCAGCTTCAGGATCTTCTCCGGATGTGCCGCCGCGACCTCCTCGATCTCCATGCCCCCTTCGGTGGAGGCCATGAGGGTGACACAGCTCGTCACCCGGTCGATCAGGAAGCTGAGGTAGAGCTCGCGCGCGATGTCGCAGCCTTCCTCGATGTAGAGGCGCTTGACCTCCTTGCCGGCCGGACCGGTCTGCTTGGTCACCAGGGTGTGGCCCAGCATCTGGCCCGCGTTGTCCTTGACCTCCGCGACCGACTTCACGACGCGCACACCGCCCTTGCCGTCGGGGTCGTCCTGGAAGCGCCCGGCGCCGCGTCCGCCCGCATGGATCTGCGACTTCACGACCCAGACGGGCCCGCCCAGTTCGTTGGCCGCTTTCTCGGCTTCCTCCGGCGTGAAGGCGACCATGCCGCGGGGCACGGCCACGCCGAACTTCGCCAGCAGGCTCTTGGCCTGATACTCATGGATATTCATTGACCGCCGCTTTTCTTGAGTTGGAGAAGATGAGACACATCGGACAGGGCATCTGCGACTGCGACTTGCTGTACTGCATCTGGTTGCGTGAAACCCGCGCCGTCACCGGCTTTCCCCGCCATTTCTGTCGGGAAAGCGCCCTGTTCCAGCGTCGTCCGGGACCCGCGATACCTTAACACTCCATCCTCTCAGCGCAACCGGTCGAAAGCCCGGAATTCTGCCATTTTCGGTACAGAATTCGGCCCAGTTCTGGGCTTTATTTCGATCCAGTCGAGCAGTTCCGCCGCTATTCTACCTACTTCTTCTTGGCTGCTTTCGAAGTGGTCTTTTTAGTTGACGACTTCTTGGCACCCTTGTCGGCCTTCATCATCCCCTTGCAGGTCTCGACCAGGCCGGAGACCGCCTTGACCGACTTGTCGAGCATCGACTTCTCGGACTTGTTGAGCTCCAGCTCGACGATGCGCTCGGCGCCCTTGGCACCGATCACCACCGGCACGCCGACGTAGAGGTTCTTCACCCCGTACTGGCCGGTCAGGTAGGCCGCGCAGGGCAGCACGCGCTTCTTGTCCTTCAGGTAGGACTCGGCCATGAGGATCGCCGAGGAAGCCGGGGCGTAGAAGGCCGAGCCGGTCTTCAGCAGGCCGACGATCTCGGCACCGCCGTCGCGGGTGCGCTGGACGATCTCGTCGAGGCGCTTCTTCGAGATCCAGCCCATCTTGATGAGGTCGGGCAGCGGGATGCCGGCGACGGTGGAGTGGCGCACCATCGGCACCATGGTGTCGCCGTGGCCGCCCAGCACGAAGGCGGTGACGTCTTCCACCGAGACGTTCATCTCCTCGGCCAGGAAGTAGCGGAAGCGGGCGGAGTCGAGCACGCCGGCCATGCCGACGACCTGGTTGGCCGGCAGGCCGCTGGCCTGCTGCAGCACCCAGACCATGGCGTCCAGCGGGTTGGTGATGCAGATGACGAAGGCCTTGGGGCAGTTCTTCTTGATGCCCTCGCCGACCGCGTTCATCACCTTGATGTTGATGGCCAGCAGGTCGTCGCGGCTCATGCCCGGCTTGCGGGCGACGCCGGCGGTGACGATGACCACGTCGGCGCCCCTGATCGCCGCGTAGCTGCTGGCACCGGCGAACTTGGCGTCATAGCCCTCGACCGGGGTCGACTCGGCGAGATCCAGGGCCTTGCCCTGCGGCACGCCGTCGACGATGTCGAAGAGGACGACGTCCCCCAGTTCCTTCAAGCCGGCGAGCAACGCCAGGGTGCCGCCGATGTTGCCGGCGCCGACCAGCGCGATCTTGTTGCGAGCCATGTCCTTAGATTCCCCAATCGAAGTGAGCGGTCACGGAAAGAAGCCTCTTGCGCCGCAGACCTGCCCGCTCCCGGCCATAAACCGGCCCGAAGGTGTGCACTGCGACATTGCCGCGTTTCCTAGCGCGATTCAGCAGCCGTAGCAAGGCGGACCCCCGAGATTCCGGGGGAGTCCCGGCGGGTTTGCGTCCCGGGTTTTCGGCAGGGTCACGTCATATGCGCCTTGGCGATGTAATCGGCCGAGCGCATCTCCTGCAGGCGGCTGACGGTGCGCTGGAACTCGACGGCCCCGTCGCCCGAGGGATAGAGCCGTTCCGGCGGTGCGGCGGCCGAAACCACCAGTTTCACCCGGTGCTCGTAGAGCGCGGAGATCGGCGTCAAGAAGCGCCGCGCCTCGTTGCGTTTCTCCGCCGACAGGGTCGGCACGCCGGACAGCACCAGGGTGTGGAACAGCCCGGCGATGGCCAGGTAGTCGCCGGGCCCGAGCGGCTTTTCGCAGAGCTCGGCGAAGGAGAAGCGCGCCACGCCGCGCGCGGCCAGCGGCACCGGAATGACGCGGCCCTTGTAGTGCAGGGTGTCGGGCGTCGCCGCCGCGCCCTCGGTGAGATCGGCGAAGGCCTTGTCGAGTTCGGCCTCGGCGCGCGGGCCGAGCGGGGCGTGGTAGACCGTGATGTCCTTCAGGCGCTGCAGGCGGTAGTCGACCCCGCTGTCCAACTCCAGCACGTCGAGACGCTGCTTCACCAGGTCGATGAAGGGCAGGAAGTGTTCGCGCTGCAGCCCGCCCTCGTAGAGCCGGTCCGGCGGCCAGTTGGAGGTCGCCACCACCACCACGCCCTCAGCGAAGAGGGTCTCGAAGAGGCGGCCCAGGATCATCGCGTCGGCGATGTTCACGACGTGGAACTCGTCGAAGCAGAGCAGCCAGATTTCCTCGGCGAGTTCGCCCGCGATGACCGGCAGCGGGTCGGCCTTGCCCTTGTTGGCGGGGTCCTGGCGCCAGGCGTGCAGGCGGTCCTGCACCTCCTGCATGAAGGCGTGGAAGTGGACCCTGCGTTTGCGTTCGACCGGCGCCGAGGCGAAGAAGAGGTCCATCAGCATGGACTTGCCGGTGCCGACGCCGCCGAAGATGTAGAGCCCCTGGGGCGGCTCGGCCTTGCGCCGGGCGAGCCCGAGGCGCGCCTTCCAGCCGCCGCCGTCGCCCGCCGGTTCGTAGCCGCGCAGGGCGTTGTGCAGCGACTGCAGCTTTTCGGCGGCGAGCAGCTGGCCGGCGTCGTGGCGCAGGTCGCCCTCGCGATGAAGCGCGCGGTAGGCCGTCAGCGGCCCCGGCGGCGCGCCGGAGTCCGCTGCGGACTCGCTTTCTGCTTCTTGCTCTGGATCCCGCCCCATGGCGCCGTTGTTTACGGCAAAGCCGGTCAGGGGAAAAGGGGGCTGGGACAGGTTCCCTCGTCTTAGCGCCCGCCAGCCACCCGCAGCACAGTGCCGGTGGTGTAGGAGGCGGCGTCGGAGAGCAGCCAGAGCACCGCCTCGGCGATCTCCTCGGGCTCCGCCGCGCGGCCGATCGGCATGGTGGGCGCGACCTTCTCCAGGCGCTCGGGCATGCCGGAAGCGGCGTGGATTTCGGTGTTCACGAAGCCCGGCGCCACCGCGTTTACGCGGATGCCCTCGCCGGCGTTCTCCCTGGCGAGGCCCAGGGTGAGGCTGTCGACCGCCCCCTTGGAGGCGGCGTACCAGACGTACTCGCCCGGGCTGCCGATGGTGGCGGCGCCGGAGGAGAGGTTCACGATGGCACCGCCCCTGCCGCCATGGCGCTTTGCCATGCGCCGGATCGCCGCCCGGCAGCACCAGATCGTTCCCAGCACGTTCAGGTCCATGACCTGGCGGATGGTCTCGGCCGGCGCATCCTCCAGCCGGTTGACCCGCCCGGCCAGGCCGGCGTTGTTCACCAGGGCGGTGAGCGGCGGCAGGCCGGAGCCCTCGGCCGCGTCGACGGCGGCGAACAGCCGCTCGACCTCTTCTTCGCACGCCACGTCGGCCTGCAGCGCCAGGGCGCGGCCGCCGGCCGCCGCGATCTGCGCCACTACGGCTTCCGCCGCCGCCGCATCGCTGCGGTAGTTCACGCAGACGGCATAGCCGCGCGCGGCAGCGAGGCGCGCCACGGCGGCGCCGATGCCGCGGCTGCCGCCGGTCACTACAAGCGTTCCCGCCATGCCTTCCTCACTGTCGTTACTCCGCAGCGATCTGCGGCAGGGGCCGGCGCGGCTGCAGCAGCACCAGCAGGTTGCCGGCCAGCACCAGGGCGACGCCGACCAGCGCCGCCGGCGTCCAGAGATAGTCCTCCACCACCGTGGAGATGGCGAGCGCGACCAGCGGGAACAGCACCGTGGCATAGGCGGCGCGGTCCGCGCCGATGCGCCCGAGCAGCGTCAGGTAGGCGCCGAAGGCGACGACCGAGCCGCAGAGCGCGAGGTAGAGTAGCGCCACCACGTAGGGCACGGCGGGATCGAAGGTGAAGGGCGTGCCGCCGACGAGCGCCAGCGCCAGCATGGCAAGGGCGCCGTAGCCCATGCCCCAGGCGTTGCTGGAGAGCACCGGCAGGCCGAGCATCTGGGCGCGCGCCGAGGCGATGTTGCCGAGCGAGAAGCAGAGCGTGCCGGCCAGCGCCAGCAGCAGGCCGCGCGCGCCATCCTCGGCCAGGTCGAAGCGGCTCACCTCGGGCCAGAACAGCGCCGCGATGCCGGCAACCCCCAGGGCCGCGGCGACCAGGGTGCGCGCGCTGGCGCGGTGACCCAACAGCAGACGCCCGTTCACGATGTTCAGCACCACTGTCATCGAGAACACCACCGCCAGCAGGCCGGAGGTGTGGAAGGCGGAGGCGCGGTAGAAGAAGTAGAAATTGAAGGAGAACATGCAGAGGCCCATGGCCAGCAGCAGCAGGTGCCTGCGCCAGCCGAATCGCAGGGGCTGGCGGGCGAGCAGCGCCCAGGCGAAAACCACGAGCGCGGCGATGACGAAGCGGTAGGCGACCGAGAGCTCCGGCGCCACCGGGCCGACCTGGTACTTCATGGCGATCCAGGTGGTGCCCCAGACCAGCACCGTGATGCCGTAGAGAGCGACATTGAACAGGGGAGAGCTGCGCATGGACGCGGGGGGCGCCTTGATTGGGAGTCTGTTGTCAGAAAGCGGTACCGGAGCGCCGCGACAGCGAGATTAGCCCGCGCTTCGAAGCGGCGACAACATTTGCTTTGTCTGCCGACAATCGGCGCGGCGGCCCTCCGCCCTGCCGAGAGAGCGGTCAGAAGCGGTAACTGAACGACAGCAGCAGGTCGTGCGAGACGTAGTGATCGGCTTCTATGCTGTCGCCGGCAGCGAAGCTGCCGCCGTCGACCTTGCCCAGGTCGATGTAGCGATAGGCGAGCTCCGCCGACCAGCTCTCCGCGAACCGCCAATCGACGCCGGCGATGCCGCCGTAGGCGAGGTTGTCCGTGTCGGTGTCATCGGTGGTGCTGGTCTGGGTCGGTACGTTGATGCGCGTATTCTCGGCCATGTTGCGGGCCCAGCCGATGGTGCCGCCGATGAAGGGCGTGAAGTCGCTGTCATTGCGCCATTCAAGGATGGCGTTGAACAGCACGTTGATGGAATCGACGTTGGACTCGTAGGTCACTGACGGCGGACCATTGTCGCGGGCGTCGAGGTCGAAGCGGAAGCGGTAGGACGCTTCGACTTCCGTGCGCAGCGGAAAGTCGGCCCAGCGGAAGCCGGCGATCACGCCGATGCCGGCAGTCTCGTCCGAGTCGTTCTCGATGTTGCGGGAGCCGGTGAAGCCGCTGGTGTCGACATCGTCCATGGACGCGACCGAGCCGATTGCGCGGACGCCGACGTAGGCTTCCCCCAGAGAGTCTTGTGCGTACACGGGCTTTGTCGCGATCAGCACGACCGCGAGCGCCAGAGCCGGAAGAATCTTCATCCCCATTCTCCCCCTAACACGGCCTCCCCGCGACCCTAACACAAAGATTTCAGGGCGGGAGA
>DAIQBR010000219.1:0-6708 GCA_036781105.1 Kiloniellaceae bacterium | reverse complement strand
GCTACAGAAGCTTCAGAGCCAGTTCCAGCGTCATGTCTTGCGCGCCCGGGTCGTGCGGGCGGCCGGCGGCGTTGCCGAGCGGAAAGTCGGAGAACAGCAGGCGCGGCACGCCGACGTGCTCGACGATGTCCTTGGCGCAGCCCAGCACCACCGTGGCGATGCCCGCTGCCTCCAGCGCGCGGGCCGCGAGGCTGACGCTCTGGTGGCAGACCGGGCAGTTCGGCACCAGCAGCGCGGCGTCGACGGCGTCGGCGCGGCAGCGGGCGACGACCTCCGGGCAGTCGGTTTCCAGGGTTACCCGGTGGCTGCGATTGGTGGGCAGGCCGTGAAAGCGCGGCGCCAGCGACCCGACGCGCCCGGCGGCCGCGGCGCGGTGCAGGGCGGCGAGGGGGAAGTAGCTGCCCGGATCCTCGGCGGTGGTGTGATCGCGGTCGATGGCGATGTGGGAGATGCGCAGGTCGTGCGCCGCCGCGCTGTCGCCGGACCAGACCTGGTAGAACTTCGCCGCCGCGTTGTAGGGCGCGCCCGGGCCCTGGTCGCCCGCCTCGGGCCGGTAGGGGGCCGCCGTGGTGACGAGCGCGACGCGGCAGGCGGCCAGCGGCTTTTCCAGCGGCTGGAACGGCACCTCCGCATAGTGTGCCCAGACGTAGGGCTTGCCGTAGCCGAGCGCCCGGTAGTAGTCGCGGATGCGCTGGATATAGGCGATCGGCGCGTTCTCCGCCGGCGCAAAGCCGAAATCGTCGCTGCCGTCTGCGTTCATCGGCGGATGTTCCCTTCAGCGGTTGCCTCGGGCAAAGTCTAGCCGCCCGGGCGCCCGCCGGTCCATGGCGGTGCGGGAAGGGCAAATGACCAGGGAGGAAAGCGCGCGTGCGAATCGCGATTATCGGCTGCGGCGCCATGGGGTCGGTCTATGCCGGGCTGCTGGCCAGCGCGGGCAACGAGGTGGTGGCCGTCGACCGCTGGGCGGAACACGTCGCGGCCATCAACGCGCAAGGGCTGCGGCTGGAAGGCTTCAGCGGCGAGCGGACGGTGAAGATCGCCGCCCACGAGACGCCGCCCGACGAGACCGCCGACATGATCGTCATCGCCGTGAAGGCCTCGGCGGCGGCCGAGGCGGCGGCCGCCGCCAAGCGGATGATGGGCCCGCAGACGGTGGTGGTCACCATCCAGAACGGGCTCGGCAGTTCCGACGTGGTGGCGGGGGAGCTGGGGCCAGAGCGCCTGATGGTCGGCATCGCCGGCGGCTTCGGTGCCTCGTTGAAAGGGCCCGGCCAGGCCCACCACAACGGCATGCAGACCATCCGCATGGGCGCCTACGGCAGCCTCGCCTTCGCAGAGGTCGAGCGGGCCGTCGCGGTGTGGCGCGAGGCCGGCTTCTCCGCCGAGGCGGCCCAGGACATCGCCGTCATGCAGTGGGAAAAGCTGATCTGCAACGTCGCCTACAGCGCGCCCTGCACGCTGACCGGCCTCACCATCGGCGAGGTCATGGACGACCCGGAGATGGGGCCGATCAGCCGCGCGGCGGCGACCGAGGCCTGGACGGTGGCGCGGGCGAGGGGCATCGCGGTGCGCATCGAGGACCCCGTCGCCTACGTGCGCAACTTCGGCTCGAAGATTCCCAGGGCCAAGCCGTCGCTGCTGCTCGACTACGAGGCCGGGCGCAGGGGCGAGATCGACGTCATCAACGGGGCGATCCCGCGCGAGGGCGCCAAGGTCGGCGTGGAGGCGCCGGTGAACGCCACGCTGGTGCGCCTGGTGCGCTTCCAGGAGCGCGATCTGTAAAAAAGAAAGAAGGGCGGACCCGGAGATCCGCCCTTCAGGTGAGGCCTGTCGGACGTGTCAGCCGATCCGTCAGGCGCTCAGGCAGAGAGACGTTGATTTTCGGCCAGCCGGGCGTCGACGGTGGCGACCACCTGGTCGATGCCGGGATGATTCATGCCGAGGCTGCGGCCGATGAGCTGCACCAGGCGGTCGACGCGCTCGATGGCCGGGGCGGCGACGGCGCGCGCCGCCGAGGAGGGCTTCAGCAGGCTTTCGGCCGCCTTGGCGTACTTCTCGAAGGGCACCTGGTCGGCCGGATCGGCGCCGAGGCGGCGCGCGATGGCGTCGACGTGGGCGTAGATCTCGCGCGCCAGGTCAGGGTCGCCGTGCACCGCGTCGCGGATCGCGCGCGGCTCGCCGGCGGTGATGCAGCGGTAGTTGCCGGTCAGCAGCATCGACCACTTGGCCAGCGGCACGAAGAGCGAGTCGAAGACGCGCAGCTTCACCGGCACGTCCTTGGGCGCCCGCGACGTACCGGCGGGGCCGGCCAGGCGCACCGCGTTGATGTCGGCCTCGAGCTGGCGCAGCATCTCGTTGTGGCCCGCGCTTTGGGGGGCGTCGTCGAAGGTGGCGGCCTTGAAGTTGGTCGGCAGGCCGACCTGCAGCACGTTGGGCTTCTCCTCCGGCGGGCGGAAGGCCTGCGGGTCCGGGCTGCACAGGGTCATCAGCGCCGGGTCGAAACGCTCCCAGACGCGGGCGTTGGTGTAGGCCCCCTCCAGCTTCGCGGTATCGAGGCCGGGGATGCGCTTCAGGTAGGGCAGCGGCGGCATGTTCATGATCGAGAGGCAGGGCACCCGCGCCTCGGCGATGCGCGTCATCAGCGTCCAGATGGCGTGCGCCGAATACTGCGGCTCCTGCATGGCGAGGCCGACGAGGTCGTATTCCGTGGGATCGACCTCCTCCGGCGTCTTGGCGTCGAGGTTGCCGGGCAGATTCGTCGAACGGATCGCGCGGTGGTGGGCCTCGTCCTTCAGCTTGATCCAGACCTCGGTGCCCTCGGCGTTGATCAGCGCGGCGGTCTGCGAGCGGCACACCAGGGTCACGTCGTGGCGGGCCATCAGCAGCTTGGTGCCGAGCAGCGAGCCGTAGGAGGCGCCGAGAATGAGGATTTTGTAAGCCATGTCTTCCACCCTTTGAGTTTTGATTGCCGGTTACTTTCCGGGTGCTTGTTTGCTCGGGGACGCCCGCCGGCGGACCCGTTGGATTGCCACCAGGATAGGGCGGGGACCGGCAATTGGCCGCATACTTTCGAGTTTATGTGTTGTAAGTGTGCACAACAGATGGTAATTTTTGTTAAGTTGTAAATTTCCTGATTCCCCCGGAATGGCCTTGCGGAAGACCCTGATCGGCCCGCGGCTGCGCCGCCTCCGGCGCGAGCACAAGCAGACCCAGGCCGAGATGGCCCGGGCGCTGGGCGTCAGCACCGCCTACGTGAACCTGCTGGAGAACAACCAGCGCAGCCTCTCGGTGCAGATGCTGATGGCGCTGTCGGACGCCTACGGCGTCGACTGGCGCGACCTCATCAAGGACGAGTCCTCGACCCAGCTGGCCGACCTGCGCAACGCGCTGCAGGACCCGGTGTTCGGCGGCGTGGCGCCCGACCTGCAGGAGCTGCGCGCGGCGATCGACCACGCCCCAAGGCTGGTCGGCCATTTCCTGCAGCTCTACCGCAGCCACCGCACCGCGCTGGAGAATATGATGCAGCTGGGCAGCGAGGGCATGCCCGAGGGGCTGGTGGCCTCCTCGCCGGAGACCATCATCCACGACTTTTTCCGCGACCACGAAAACTACTTCGAGGAGCTGGAGGCGGCGGCGGAGAAACTGCGCGCGGAAGAGCCTTGCGACGTCGACGACGTCTACGCGGTGCTGAAGGCGCGCCTGCTGCGGGTGCACGGCATCGAGGTGCGTACGGCGCCGGTCGAGGAGATGAGCCAGGCGCTGCGCATCTACGACGAGGCCGGGTCGGTGGTGCATCTCTCCGAGGCGCTGGACCACCAGAACCGGGTGTTCCAGCTCGCCCACGTGCTCTGCCTGGTGGAGCTCTCCAGGGTGCTGGCGCGGCTGACCGACGACAGCGCCATTACCTCGGAGACCGGCGTCGCGCGCTGCCACGTGGAACTGGCGAACTACTTCGCCGCCGCCTTCCTGATGCCCTACCAGCCGTTCTTCGCGGCCGCCGAGCGCAGCCACTACGACGTCGACCGCCTGGCCGCCGCCTTCGGCGTCTCCTTCGAGCAGGTCTGCCACCGCCTCACCACCCTGCAGCGCGAGGGCGCGCGCGGCGTGCCCTTCTTCTTCCTGCGCGTCGACAAGGCGGGCAACGTCACCAAGCGCTTCAACGCCACCTCGTTCCACATCGCCGAGTACGGCGGATCCTGCCCGGTATGGAACATCCACACCTCGTTCAGGACGCCGGGCGTCATCGTGCCGCAGTTCGTCGAACTGCCCGACGGCGCGCGCTTCTTCACCATCAGCCGCACCACCGAGCGCCCGGTGTTCAGCCGCGACACCCAGGACCGCCGCCTCGCCCTGTCGCTCGGCTGCGAGCTGAAGCACGCCCACCGCCTGGCCTACGCGGCACCCTACAACACCGAAGACGACGGCCTGTTCAGCCCGATCGGCATCAACTGCCACCTCTGCCCGCGCCAGGCCTGCTCGCAGCGCGCCCACCAGCCGCTGTTCATCGAACTGACCATCGACACCAAGCGCCGCGGCAACACCCGCTACGAGAGCTGAAGGTGGGGTACAGTTTACCGGCGCTAGTTCCAGGTCTCGCCGGAGAACACCACCACCAGCAGAAAGAAGCCGTAGAGCAGCAGCGGCACCGCCGGCACGGCGAGCACGAGGTTGGCCAGCTTCGGCCAGGCGTTGCGCCGCAGCAGCACTGCGGCGCCGAAAACGATGGCCACGCCGAGCAGCAGGGCGACCCAGATATCCAGGTTGAAGCTGGAAACCGAGCCGTCGGCGAGGCCGGCGAGGAAGAACCAGACCAGGATGCCGGCAGCCAGGAGGTCGAGGCCGAGGAGCACGCGGAAGGTCATCGGGTGATCCGCCAAAGGGTGCGATGCGCCAATCTAGAGCGGAGGCGGCGTGCCGGCTATCGCCTTTGCGGGTGCCGTCAGCGGCGGGAGCGGCGCCAGCCGGCCGATCTGGCCTCGGCCTGGCTGCAGAACCAGCGCTCGCCCTTGCCGGCGCTGATGCGGGTGCGGTCGTAGTACATCCCGCCGGGAACATGGTAGATGCGCTCGCCCTTGCTGCTGATATTGCCCTTGATGTCGCAGGCGGCGCCGCGCGGCTTCTGTGCCGCCGCCAGGCGCGTGCCGCGCCGCCAGTCCCAGGGCGGCACGAAACTTCCCTGCCAGATACCGCGCTTCGCCGTTTCGGCGGCCTGCTCGTCGGGGACGTAGTCGGTCGCGTAGAAACGATAGGCGAGGGCCCAGCCTTCGCTGACCATCCATGCGTTGAGGTCCTTGCCCTCCGCCGTGCAGACGGCGACGACCCGGCCGTAGCGGTCGAGGTCGCGCGGTGTGCAGATCACGGGCCTATCGCCGATATGGTCGATCAGGGCGAGCGACGCCTGGTGCCCGCAGCGCCATTCGGCAGCGTCGCGGAGGCAGGTCTGGCTGCCCTCGGGCGCATCGATGCCGTGGAGCCGGATGCGGGTGCCGGCGACCTCCAGGGTATCACCGTCGATCACCGCGGCCTGCCCGGCGATCTGGCCGGTCGGCACCGCCGCCTGGACTGCGGGGCCGGGCGACATCACTTCGAAGAGCAGGTAGCCGGCCAGCGCGCCGGTGACGACCGCTGCCGCGAGGTGGCGAATGATCCCGGTCATGTGGAAAAGGGGCACATGGAAACGGCCCACCCGCCTGAAGTTGCCCCCGCGAGGTAAAGGCTAGGGAGGGTGGCTTAAAAAGGGGCTAACGGCGGGACGCGCCGTGGAGCATCGATGGGTGGATTCCTACACATCGTCCGAGGGGAATCGGTGGAATCCGATACGCCGCCGGCCGGGCGCGGCTGGCGGTCCTGCCGCGAAGGCGAAACTTAACAGGGAGTTAACGCCTGCCGGCCACCGGCGCCGCCGGCTGGCACGGTCGTTGCTGAACGAACAGCAGCGTGCGGCGGCGGGGCATGGGCGCCTCGCCGGCCTGCACGAGTGAAAATTCGGGAGGAAATCCAGTGAAGAAACATCTGCTTGCCGCAGCGGCTGCCGCGGCGCTCAGCGTAACCCTGTCCGGTGCCGCCTTCGCGTCCTGCGAGAAGGGCGAGATCGTCGTGAAGTTCAGCCATGTGGTCGCCGAAAAGGGCAGCCCGAAGGGCGAGACCGCCGCGGCCCTGGCGACGCGCGTGAACGAAGAGATGAACGGCAAGCTGTGCATGGAGGTCTATCCGAACTCGCAGCTCTATGACGACGACAAGGTGCTGGAAGCCATGCTGCTGGGCGATGCCCAGCTGGCGGCGCCCTCGCTGTCGAAGTTCGAGAAGTACACCAAGAAGTTCCGCATCTTCGACCTGCCGTTCCTGTTCACCGACATCGACGCGGTCGACCGCTTCCAGAGCGGCGAGGCCGGCCAGGCGATGCTGCACTCCATGGAGGGCAACGGTCTGCTGGGCCTCGGCTACTGGCACAACGGCATGAAGCAGATCTCGGCCAAGAAGCCGCTGCTGACGCCGGAAGACGCCCAGGGCCTGAAGTTCCGCATCCAGACCTCCGACGTGCTGGAGGCGCAGTTCCGCGCGCTGGGCTCCAACCCGCAGAAGCTGGCCTTCGCCGAGGTCTACGGCGCCCTGCAGACGGGTGTCGTCGACGGTCAGGAGAACACCTGGTCGAACATCTACACCAAGAAGTTCCACGAGGTGCAGGACGGTATCACCGAGAGCAACCAC
>DAIQBR010000218.1:4195-6718 GCA_036781105.1 Kiloniellaceae bacterium | reverse complement strand
GCGCAGCACCGCCGTGTGGCGCGGGTGCGGCCAGAGGACCTCTTCGCCGTCGTCGTTCTTCTTCGCCATATCTCAGTGTGACTCGATCATCCCGCCGCCGCCACGCCGAGCCGTTCGCTCACCGCCGCCTGGAGGCGCGCCGACACCTTGTCTTCGTCGCCGGCGGCGTCGATCAGCAGGCAGCGCTGCGGCTCACGTTCCGCAATGTCGTGGAAAGCGTCGTACAGACGGGCGTGGAAATCCGGGTCCATTTTCTCGTAGCGGTCCTCGCTGCCGGCGCGCGATTTAGCCCTGGCGAGGCCCTGCTTGACGGGCAGATCGAGGATGAGGGTGAGGTCGGGCTGCAGGCCGCCGGTGACGAGCGACTGCAACGTCTCGACGGCTTCGCGCCCCAGCCCCTGCGCATAGCCCTGATAGGCCATGGTCGAGTCCACGAAGCGATCGCAGACCACCCAGGCGCCGCGGGCCAGGGCCGGCTCGATGGTGCGAACGACATGGTCGCGGCGCGCCGCGAAGATCAGCAGCAGTTCGGTCATGGGGTCCCAGCGCCCGGCGGTGCCGGTCACCAGCAGGCGGCGGATATCCTCGGCGCCCGGGCTGCCGCCGGGCTCGCGGGTCTCGACGACCTCCAGCCCGCTGTCGCGCAGCCAGCCGGCGAGGCGGCGCTGCTGCGTCGACTTGCCGGCGCCCTCGCCGCCTTCCAGGGTGATGAATTTTCCGCGCACCACGTCCGGCGCTCTTCGGTTCAGGGGGAGCCGAGCAGCAGGAACTTCACGCTGGCGGCAATGCGCCCGAAGGGCCCGAGCTGTTCGACCTCGGCGCCGGCCTGCAGCGGCACCTCCACCGGCACGCCGCCCGGCCAGGTGACGCGCAGCTTGGCAATCTCGGTGCCGGCCGGGACCGGCGCCGGGATCGGCGAGTCATAGACCACCGAGACCTGCATGCCGTTGCGGTCGTTGCGCGGCAGAGTGACCTTCAGATCCTCGGCGATGACCAGCGGCACGGTGTCCTCGTCGCCGAGCCAGACCGGCGCCTCGTCGACGGTGTCGCCCGCCTTGAACAGCGCGTAGTTGTCGAACTCGCGGAAGCCCCAGGACATCAGCCGCTCGGACTCGTCGGAGCGCGCCTTGACGCTGGGCAGGCCGTTGACCACCAGAATCAGGCGCCGGCCGTTCTGCACCGCCGAGGCGGTGAGGCCGTAGCCGGCATCCTCGGTGTGGCCCGTCTTCAGGCCGTCGGCGCCGATGTTACGATAGAGCAGCGGATTGCGGTTGCCCTGGCGGATGTCGTTCCAGGTGAACTCCTTTTCCGAGTAGTAGTGATAGTACTCCGCGTGATCCTGGATGATGTGCTTGGCGAGGATCGCCAGTTCGCGCGCGGTCACCAGATGGTTCGGGTCGGGCCAGCCGGTCGAATTGCGGAAGGTGCTCTTGGTCATCCCCAGTTCGCGCGCCCGCTCGGTCATGAGGTCGGCGAAGGCCTCCTCGCTGCCGGCGAGGCCCTCGGCCAGGACGATGCAGGCGTCGTTGCCGGACTGCACGATGACGCCGCGCAGCAGATCCTCGACGCGCACCTGGTTGCCGACCTCGACGAACATCTTCGAGCCGCCCTTGCGCCAGGCCTTCTCGCTGACCGTCAGCTTGTCGTCGAGCGAGAGGCGGCCATCCTCGAGGCGGTCGAAGACCATGTAGGCCGTCATCATCTTGCTCATGGAAGACGGCGGCATCAGCTCGTCCGCGTTCTTGTCCAGCAGCACCGCGCCGGTCTCGACGTCGACCAGGTAGGCCTGGGCCGCCTGGGTCTCGATGGTCGGGGCCGCCCGGACCGGACCGGCGGCAAGGCCCAGGGGCAGGCCGGCCAATGCGGTGAGGACGAGGACGGGAAGCAGGGACCTGAGGCGTTTCATCGCTAGACTGACTCCGCTTGGAATTGGGGCGGGGGCACGGCCGGGGGCCGCTGCCTGTTGGGATACTCCGCCCGAATTAAGTCTACACCGTGAAACCGGTGTCATGCGGCTCACGAATGCGCGGTCAATCGACCACCACCCGCGCGTCCTTGAAGCCGTTGCTCAACAGCAGCTCCAGGGTCTGATCGGCCTGGGCCACGGTGGCGACCGGCCCCAGGCGCACCCGGTAGAAGTTGTCGGGGCCGACCAGCGCCTTGGAGATCTGCACGTTGCCCAGCGAGGCCAGGCGCGCGCGCATCCGGATGGCGTTGGCGACCTGGGTGAAGGCGCCGGCCTGCACGTAGATCTGGGTCCGCCGCGCCGCCTCCTGGGTCACCACCGGCCGCGGCGATACCAGGGCGGCAGCTTCGAAAGCGGGCCGTGGGGGCGTGGCGTCGCTGCGGACGGCCGCCGGCTGATTGCGCGGCGCCAGTGCCGCCGTGCGCGTACCGGCCGGGGCGGACAGTTCCTGCACCGCGACGTCTTCCACCGGCACCGCCGGCGGCGGCGTCCCGCCGTTGCCGGCCCGGCCGTCGCTGGCCAGCATCGCCAGCTCGCGGGTCTCCATCTCGAGGACC
>DAIQBR010000218.1:0-4177 GCA_036781105.1 Kiloniellaceae bacterium | reverse complement strand
GGCGGTGCCGTCGTTGAGGAAGCCGAGCAGCTCGGCCGCGCGCTTGGAAAGGTCGATGATGCGGCCGTGGGCGAAGGGCCCGCGGTCGTTGATGCGTACGCGGATCGCCCGGCCGTTCTCCAGGTTGGTCACCTGCACCAGCGACGGCATGGGCAGCGTACGGTGCGCCGCCGTCATGGCGTTCTGGTCGTAGAGTTCGCCGTTGGCGGTGAACTTGCCGTGGAAGCCCGGCCCGTACCACGAGGCGATGCCGGTCTCGTCGTAGTCGTACTCCTCGCGCGGGTAGTACCAGACGTCGGCGATGGCATAGGGCTTGCCGACCTTGTACCCGCCCATCTGGACGGGCGGGCCGTCTTCGGCCTCCGGTGCCTCCAGCGATTTCATGTTGTGCACGGCCAGCTGGGTCTCGGCACAACCCGCAAGCAGGCCCAGCGCCAGCAGCAGCCCCCCGGCCTTCAGGCTCACGCCCTTCATCTTGTGCTCCGCATCATATCCCCCACCGGATTTGGTAGCTTACGAGCCCTTGCCGGCCGAAACAACCCGGCCCGCCGCGGCGCCGCCGCCGCCTCACTGGCCGCCCTCGGCGCGAATCCGCTCGATCAGTTCCACCGTCGGATAGCCGTCCGCCGGCAGCCCCTCGGCCGCCTGGTAGGCGCGTACGGCCTCGCGGGTCTGCGGGCCGACCAGCCCGTCGGGGATGCCGGCGTCGTAGCCCAGGGCATTGAGCTTCGCCTGCATCTCCTCGATCGCCTTCAGGCTCACCGGATCCTCCTCCGGCAGGGCGCCGAGCGCCGGCGCGCCGTCGATGCGGTCGGCGAGATGGCCGACCGAGAGGGCATAGAGGATGGAGCGGTTCCAGATCAGGATGGTGCGGAAATTCTCGTACACCAGGAAGGCCGGGCCGCGGTGGCCGGAGGGCAGCACCAGCGAGGCCTCGATGCCGTCGACCTGGGGCAAAGGCGAGCCGTCGGCGCTGCGCAGGCCGTGGACCGAGGCCCATTCGGCGAGCGGCTTCTTCTCCCCGAGGCTGGCGAGGCCGAAATCGAAGCCCGGCGGCAGCTGCACTTCGCGGCCCCAGGTGCGGTCGCCGCGCCAGCCTTCCTGCGACAGGTAGTTGGCCGCCGAGGCGAAGATGTCGGGCAGGCTGTGCCAGATGTCGCGGTGGCCGTCGCCGTCGTAGTCGACCGCGAAGTTCACGAAGGTGGAGGGGATGAACTGCAGCTGGCCCATGGCGCCGGCCCAGGAACCGGTCATCTCCTGAACCGAGATGTGGCCCTCGTCGAGGATCTGCAGGGCATCCAGCAGCTGGGCGCGGAAGAAGTCGTGGCGCCGGCCCTCGTGGGCCAGGGTCGCCAGGGCGGCGACCACGGAATAGCCGCCGGTGTGCTCGCCGAAATTGCTCTCCAGGCCCCAGAACGACACCAGGAAGCGCGGCTGCACGCCGTACTGCGCCGCCACCTTCTCCAGCAGCGGGCGATGCTCTTCCAGCAGGCGGCGCGCCTTCTCGACACGGCCCTCAGTCACCGCGCCGCGCATGTAGCGGGTGAAGGTCAGGGTGAACTCGCGCTGGCTGCGGTCGCGCTGGATGACCTCGGGCAGCGGCTGCAGCCCGGCCAGGGCGGTTTCCACCGTCTGCGGACGGATACCGCGGCCGATGGCCTCCTGTTTCAGGCCGGCCAGCCAGCTGTCGAAGTCGCCGCCTGTGTTCTGGGCGACACTCGCCGGGGCGCTCTCGCTTTGGGCGCAGGCCCCCAGGGGCAGCAGCAGGCCGGCGAGCAGCGCGCAGCCGAGCGCCCGCCGGAAACCATCAAAGAACTTCACGCGGCGATCTCCCAGACGTCGAAGCGGATGCGTTCGCAGGGCACTTGTGCCATAAGCTCGTTAACCTTGGCAATCCGCCCTCCTCCTTGCGATTCCGCGTCCTTTCATGGCCCCTTCCCAGCCCCCGCCCCCCGTTGCCGTGACCACCTCGGTAAGCGGCGACCGCCCGCTGGTCGGCATCCTGCTGATCGTCGGGGCCATGTCGGTGGTGCCCTTCATGGATGCCATCGCCAAGCATCTCAGCGGCCACCTGCCGGTGGTGCAGCTGGTCTGGGCGCGCTACTTCTTCCATTTCTGCCTGATCTTCCCGGTCGTCCTGTGGCGCTACGGGCCGCGCCGCCTGGTGCCCGCCCGGCCGCTGCTGCAGCTGCTGCGCGGCGGCCTGCTGCTCGGCTCCACCCTGCTGTTCTTCGCCGCCCTCGCCCACATGCCGATGGCCGACGCCCTGGCGCTGATTTTCATCTCGCCGCTGATCGTCACCGCGCTGTCGCCCTGGGTGCTGGGAGAAGAGGTCGGCCTGCGCCGCCGCCTCGCCGTGCTGGTCGGCTTCATGGGCGCGCTGCTCATCATCCGGCCCGGCATCGGCGCGGTGCAGTGGCCGGCCCTGCTGGCGCTCGGCGCCGGCCTGGTGTTCGGCTGCTACCTGCTGGCAACCCGGCGCCTGGCCGGTTCCGCCCCGCCGCTGGTCACCCTCACCTATTCGGCGGCGGCCGGCGCGTTGCTGATGAGCCTCGCGGTGCCCTTCTTCTGGGTCATGCCCTCTGCCATGGACTTCGCCGCCATGGCGATGATGGGGCTGATCGCCGCCGGCGGGCACTTCCTGCTCATCAAGGCCTTCGACTACGCCCCGGCCTCGCTGCTGGCGCCCTTCACCTACAGCGAGATCGTCATGACCACGCTGCTGGGTTTCGTCATTTTCGGGGATTTTCCGGACAGCTGGACCTGGGCCGGCATCGCGGTCATCGTCGCCAGCGGCGTCTACATCTCGCTGCGCGAAAGAGTACGCGGGGCCGACCCCTCGGCGCCCACAAAGACCGCCCTCTAGCGACGGGCTGTTTCGAACCGCGGGCCGCAAGATGCTCAGCGGTCCTCCGTCATCTCGAAGGTGACGGTGTCGCCGGTCAGCACGAAAGTGACCGCACCGTCGGAGGCGACATAGGTCCGCCGAGGCGGGATTCCAGCTCGGCGCGGGTCGCCGCGCCCTCGGCCTTCTTGATGAGGTCGGCCTTGCTCGGCGCGAAGCAGGCTGCGAGCAGGAGCAGCCCGGAAAAGACGGTGAGGTTCCTGAAGAGCTTCATCTGGCAAGGGTCCGGTGGCAGTTGCGGGCCTGTCTATCCGCCGATCATGGCAATCCCAAGGCAAGTTGGGCCAAGGTGGACTGGGCCATTTCCAGGCGGTGGTAAGAAAAAGCCCCGCCGGGGAGGCGGGGCTTTCGAGAGGTCGATGCAATCAATTTCAGGAGACGGTCGATGAACCGTGATTTCAGTATTGGGCCGGCATGGTAAACAAAAGGTTAACGAAACCTCGATTTTTCCTAAAGCCGGCTATTTCAGGCGGTGATACACCCGGCAATCCGTCGTGCCCTGGCCCTTGAACAGGTAAACCACTTGATTTTCAGAGAGTTGCGCCCGGTCGACGAGGCTGCTGTGGCCGCCCACCGCGGCGCCGTAGGTGCGCCCTTCGACGAGTCCGACGAGGTATTGATCGCGTTTCTGACGAAACAGGCGCCGATTGCAGGCCTGGCTGAGGTCGGCATTGAGCCGCCAGTTCTCCAGCAGGGCGGCTTCGTCGCGCACGACGACGTTGGAGCCGGCGCGCACCTGCTTGGCGCGCGGCAGAATCGAGGAAGCGCGCCCGGCGCCGCTCTCGCCCGGATTGGCGTAGTGGCTGGGATGGGTCGTGCGCAGCTCCGAGGCGCCGGCAAGGGCGCCGCCGGTGGCCGCGAGCACTGCGGCAAAGCCGATATTTGTGAACCACTTATGCACGGCTACCTACCATGTCGTGGTAAAACTTAGCTCGTCCTGAGCTCAGCCATCATAGCCCCCTTCCCCTAGCCTGCCGTTAAGAGGCTTGCTTAACCCCCGTTAACGAAGGCGAAACCCGACGGGCGGTCCGTCCGTATAAGAATGTGAAGCCCTCGCCACCGGCAAAGGAACGCGCCGCATGCTCGATCTCGAGGCCCTGCCCCCTTCCCGAGTCGCCGCCCCCCGGGATCATCACCTGGCGGCACGGCCGGCCCCTGCGGTCGCCCTCACCGGCATGGCGACCGCGGCGCCGCCCCACGAACTGCGCCAGCCGGAGGTGGTGCGCCGTGTGCGCGCGCTGTTCGGCGACCGCCGTCTCGACATCGAGCGGC
>DAIQBR010000217.1:3617-6733 GCA_036781105.1 Kiloniellaceae bacterium | reverse complement strand
TCTCGACGCTGGGCTGGCCTGAAGAGACGCCGGCCCTGAAGCGCTACTATCCCGGCGACGTGCTGGTCACCGGCTTCGACATCATCTTCTTCTGGGTCGCCCGCATGATGATGGACGGCCTGCACTTCATGGACGGCGAGGCGCCCTTCCACACCGTCTACATCCATGCCCTGGTCCGCGACGAGAAGGGCCAGAAGATGTCGAAGTCCAAGGGCAATGTCATGGACCCGCTGGACCTCATCGACAAGTTCGGCGCCGACGCGGTGCGCTTCACCCTGACCGCGCTGGCCGCCCAGGGCCGCGACGTGAAGCTGGCGGAGAGCCGCATCGAGGGCTACCGCAACTTCTGCACCAAGATATGGAACGCCGCGCGCTTCTGCGAGATGAACGACTGCCGCTACGGGGCGGACTACGACCCCGCGGCCAACACCCAGCGGGTGAACCGCTGGATCGTCAGCCAGCTCGCCCAGGTCGAGCCGCAGGTGCGCCGCGGCATCGAGGACTACCGCTTCAACGAGGCGGCGCAGGCCTGCTACCAGTTCATCTGGAACACCTACTGCGACTGGTACCTGGAATTCGCCAAGCCGCTGTTCCAGGGCAGCGACGAGGCCGCCAAGGCGGAGACCCGGGCCACCGCGCTGTGGGTGCTGCACCAGGCGCTGTTCCTGCTGCATCCCATCATGCCTTTCCTCACCGAGGAGCTCTGGCAGCAGAGCGGCGGCGGCGAGGAACGCCTCATGCTGCTGTCCGACTGGCCCAGCTTCGACGCCGGCCTGATCGACGCCGAGGCCGATGCCAGCCTCGGCTGGGCGGTGCGCCTCATCAGTCAGATCCGCGCCCTGCGCTCGGAGATGAACGTGCCGCCGGGGGCCAAGATCGCGCTCATCGTGAACGAGGCCTCGGAAGCCTCGCGGGCGCGCATCGCCGCTCACGAGGCGCTGGTGAAGACCCTGGCGCGGGCCGAGACCATCGCCTTCGACCAGCCGGTGCCGAAGGGCGCCGTGCAGGACGTGCTCGACGAGTGCTCCCTGGTGCTGCCGCTGGCCGAGGTCATCGACCTCGCCCAGGAGCAGGCGCGGCTGACGAAGGAGATGGACAAGCTGAAGGGCGAGATCACCAAGCTCGACAAGAAGCTGAGCAACGAGCAGTTCCTCGCCAAGGCGCCGGAGGAGGTCGTCGCCGAGCAGCGCGAGCGCCTCGCCGACAGCCGGCAGACCATGTCGAAGCTGCAGACCGCGCTTGAGCGGCTGGCCTCGGCCTGAGTCCGGAAGGCGCCATGTCCGTCACGGAAAGTCTCTTTCAGATCAGCGACCTGAAGGGTTTTCTTGAAGGAGAATGGCGGCTAGAGCGGCGGCTCGACGACCGCCGCGCCGGCCAGCAGGGCATCCTCACCGGCACCGCCGTCTTCGCGGCCGACGGTGATGACCTGCTCTACAGCGAGAAAGGCCGCCTGACCATGGGCGGGCATGAGGGCCCGGCCGAACAGGTCCACCGCTATGCCTTCGACGGGCCGGCGCGCGCAAGGGTGCACTTCCGCGACGGCCGCTTCTTTCATGATCTCGATCTTGCCGCGGGGCGCTGGACGGCGACGCATCTCTGCGCGCCGGACCGCTACGACGGCGACTTCACCGCGCTGGGGCCCGATTCCTGGCGCGTGGTCTGGCGCGTGACGGGGCCGCGCAAGGACCTCATACTTGACAGCAGCTATCGCCGGGCGCTGTAAGATGCGCTGCAGCATTCGCGAACGAGTCTCTCGGGACGCACAACAAGGGGACGGCACGACATGGCAATGACCGATATCGCGGCACACAACGGGACCCTCGCGGCGGCGCTCTGGCCGCAGAGCGGCAAGCTCGGCGAGATGTCCGCCCCGGCGCGCAACGCACTGCTGGCGGTCGCCGGCTCGCTGCTGCTGTGGGCCTGTGCCAAGATCCAGGTGCCCTTCTATCCGGTGCCGGTGAGCATGGGCACCTTCGCGGTGCTGGCCATCGGCATGGCCTACGGCCCGCGCCTCGGCGCCGTGACGCTGCTGCTCTACCTCGCCGAGGGCGCCGCCGGCCTGCCGGTCTTCGCCAACACGCCCGAGCGCGGCATCGGCCTCGCTTACATGATGGGCCCGACCGGCGGCTACCTGGTCGGCTACGTCCTGGCGGCGGCGGCCGTGGGCGGCCTCGCCGCGCGCGGCTGGGACCGCAACGTCTTCACCGCGGCGGCGGCCATGCTGTTCGGCAACGCCCTGATCTACATCCCCGGCCTGTTCTGGCTCGGCGTCCTCTTCGGCTGGGACAAGCCGATCCTGGACTGGGGACTGACCCCCTTCGTCATCGGCGACCTGCTGAAGCTGGCCCTGGTGGCCGCCGGTCTGCCGCTGGCCTGGAAGCTGTTCGGGCGCCGCATGGCAGCGCGGCAGCGGGAGGCGATCGGCCGCCGCTTCGACTGAAGCCGCAGGACTTCAAGGCATTCCGCCCAGGGGGCCGGCGAGAGCCGGCCCCCTTTGCGCGTCCCGGAGGGCGCATGCCCGTATGCGCATTTCGCGGTGGTGAGGGCAGGGCCCGCCCGCTATCCTCCGGCCTAAATCACCAAGAAAACCAAGGGATCACAGAGGGAGCCGTCCACAATGCCGCTCGCTTCCAAGAATCTGACCTTCGACAAATCCAAGCTGCCGAGCCGTTACGTCTCGGTCGGCCCGCAGAGCGCGCCGCATCGCTCCTACTACTACGCGATGGGCATGACGGAGGAGGAGATCGCCCAGCCCTTCGTCGGCGTGGCGACCTGCTGGAACGAGGCGGCCCCCTGCAACATCGCGCTGTCGCGCCAGGCCCAGTCGGTGAAGCGCGGCGTGAAGGCCGCCGCCGGCACCCCGCGCGAGTTCTGCACCATCACCGTGACCGACGGCATCGCCATGGGCCACCAGGGCATGAAGTCCTCGCTGGTCAGCCGCGACCTCATCGCCGATTCCGTCGAGCTGACCATGCGCGGCCACTGCTACGATGCCCTGGTCGGGCTGGCCGGCTGCGACAAGTCGCTGCCCGGCATGATGATGGCCATGGTGCGCCTGAACGTGCCCTCGGTCTTCATGTACGGCGGCTCGATCCTGCCCGGCCGCTACAAGGGCA
>DAIQBR010000217.1:0-3550 GCA_036781105.1 Kiloniellaceae bacterium | reverse complement strand
GCGGCCTGCCCGTCGGCCGGCTCCTGCGGCGGCCAGTTCACCGCCAACACCATGGCCTGCGTGTCGGAGGCCATCGGCCTCGCGCTGCCCGGCTCGGCCGGTGCGCCGGCGCCCTATGAGTCGCGCGACGCCTATGCCGAGGCCTCGGGCCATGCCGTCATGGCGGCGCTGGCCCAGGGCATCCGCCCGCGCGACCTCGTCACCCGCAAGTCGCTGGAGAACGCCGCCCGCGTGGTGGCCTGCTCCGGCGGCTCGACCAACGCCGGCCTGCACCTGCCGGCCATCGCTCACGAGGCCGGCATCGACTTCGATCTGAATGCCGTGGCCGAGATCTTCCGCTCGACCCCCTACATCGCCGACCTGAAGCCCGGCGGCCGCTACGTCGCCAAGGACCTCTTCGAGGTCGGCGGCGTGCAGATCATCATGCGCGCGCTCCTCGATGGGGGCTTCCTGCACGGCGACTGCCTCACCGTCACCGGCAAGACCATCGAGCAGACCCTGGAAGGCGTCACCCTGCCGGCGGACCAGGACGTGGTGCGGCCCTGTTCGGACCCGATCACGCCGACCGGCGGCGTCGTCGGCCTGCGCGGCAATCTCGCGCCGGAGGGTGCCATCGTGAAGGTGGCCGGCATGAAGAACCAGAAGTTCCGCGGCCCCGCCCGCGTCTTCGACTGCGAAGAGGACGCCTACAAGGCGGTCGACAAGCGCGACTACAAGGAAGGCGAGGTGATCGTCATCCGCTACGAGGGCCCCAAGGGCGGCCCCGGCATGCGCGAGATGCTGTCCACCACCTCGGCGATCTACGGCCAGGGCATGGGTGACAAGGTGGCGCTGATCACCGACGGGCGCTTCTCCGGCGCCACGCGCGGCTTCTGCATCGGCCACGTCGGTCCCGAGGCGGCGGTCGGCGGGCCCATCGGCCTGCTGCAGAACGGCGACATCATCGTCATCGACGCCGTGGCCGGCACCATCGACGTCGAGCTCTCCGAGGCGGAACTGGAGAAGCGCCGCGCCAAGTGGCAGCCGCGCGAGCACGACTACCAGTCCGGCGCGCTGTGGCGCTACGCCGCGACCGTCGGCCCGGCCTACCAGGGCGCCGTCACGCACCCCGGTGGCAAGGCCGAAAAGCACGTCTACGCGGACATCTGAGACAAAGGGACGGGGCCATGGCCCGCATCGCCTTCGGCGGCTTCCAGCACGAGACCAACACCTTCGCGCCCTCGAAGGCGACCTATGCCGACTTCGTGAAGCCGGGCGCCTGGCCTGGCCTCACGCGCGGCGCGGCGCTGTTCGAGGCTATCAGGGGCATCAACATCCCGGTGGCCGGCTATGTCGAGGCGGCGCAGCAGCAGGGACACGAGTTGCTGCCGCTGTCGTGGAGCAACGCGACGCCCTCGGCCCAGGTCACCGAGGATGCCTACGAGCGCATCGTCGCCCAGATCCTGGAAGACCTCGCGCAGTTGAAGGACCTCGACGGCCTCTACCTCGACCTGCACGGCGCCATGGTGGCCGAGCACGTCGACGACGGCGAGGGCGAGATGCTGGCCCGGGTGCGCGATCTCGTCGGCCCCGACCTGCCGATCGCGGTGAGCCTGGACCTGCACGCCAACGTGACGCCGGAGATGGTCGCGCTGGCCGACATTCTCGACATCTACCGCACCTATCCCCACGTCGACATGGCGGCGACCGGGCGGCGCTCCGCGGTGCAGCTCGACAGGCTGATCAAGAGCGGCAAGCGCTTCTGCAAGGCCTACCGCCAGCTGCCCTTCATGATCCCGCTGACCAGCGGCTGCACCTACCAGGGCCCGGCCAAGGAGGTCTACCGCGAGGTGAAGCTCTTGGCGCAGGAGCCGGGTGTCGTCGGCATTTCCTTCGCCTGCGGCTTCTGCCCGGCCGACTTCCCCGGCGCCGGCGCCTCGCTGGTCGCCTACGGGGAAACCCAGGAGGCGGCGGACAAGGCCGCCGCGGCGCTCTACGAAGCCGCCGTCGAGCGCGAGTCCGCCTTCGCGCTGGAGGCCCTGCAGCCGGCCGAAGCGGTGCGCGAGGCTCTGCGCATCGCCAAACACAGCTCCAAGCCGGTGGTGCTGGCCGACGCCCAGGATAATCCCGGCGGCGGCGGCAATGCCGATAACACCAGCCTGCTGCGCGCGCTGATCGACGAAGGCGCCGTCGGCGCCGTGCTCGCCAACCCCGCCGCCGCCGAGGCCGCCCACGCGGCGGGCGAGGGGGCGGAGATCACCTTGGCGCTGGGCGGCCAGTCGCGCATCCCCGGCGACAGCCCCTTGCAGGCGACCTTCAAGGTGCTGCGCCTGGGCGACGGCCAGTGCACCGGCACGGGGCCCTTCTACAAGGGCGCCCACATGAAGCTGGGCCTCACGGCGCTGCTGGAAACCGGCGGCGTGCGCGTGGCGGTTGCCTCGGCCAAGGTGCAGCTTGCCGACCAGGCCATGCTGCGGCATCTCGGGGTGGAGCCGGCGGCGCAGAGCATCCTGGCGCTGAAGTCCTCGGTGCACTTCCGCGCCGACTTCCAGCCGCTCGCCGAGGCGGTGCTGGTGGTGGTGGCGCCGGGCCCGGTGGTGCTCGACAACCGCGCGCTCGCCTTCCGCCGCCTGCGCCCGGGCCTGCGCATCATGCCGGGCGGCCCGGCCTTCACGCCGCTGGCCGCCGAATAGCCGCAAGCGCCTGTAAAATCATCGGAATCCGGCGGATATCCGGCATTTTCCCGGTATCCCGCTCTTCGCCACTTGTTAACAGACCGGGCGCGATACTGCCTTTCCACGGCCGTCGAATGGCGGTCCGACTCTGGCAGGCGGGCGGGGGCCCCGCCGGGTGGTAGCGATGGCGGAAGTGACCTTAGTCGAGCAGCGCATCTCGGTGCAGCAACCCGGCCAGCTCCAGGGGCCGGACGGCACCCTCGAGTGCGAGATCCTCACCCTGTCGCGCAAGGGCGCGCAGGTGCGGGTGGCGGACGACCTCGGCGAGTCCCGCGAGTTCTACCTTTCGATCCGCGACTTCGGGCAGCTGGCGTGCAGCGTCGTCGGTTTCGAGGACGGCATCGCCGAGCTGCGTTTCGACGGCGACCCGGAGACCCAGGACTCGGTGTTCCAGGAAATCGTCGCCCAGCTCGGCGACGAGGAAGGCCGGCGGCGTTTCCTCAGGCGCTCGGTCCTCTGGCCGGGCACGCTGGAGACCCTCAAGGGCCAGCACGCCTGCACCATTCTCAACATGTCGCTGGCGGGCGCCAAGATCGCGCTCGGCGAGGCGCGCGACTGCATGGGCAACGTGATCCTGCGGGGCGACCGCTTCGAGGGTCTGGGTGCCACCGTGGCATGGCAGCGCGGCCGCCTCGTCGGCCTGCAGTTCCGCGGCGCCCCGGCCGAGGTCGCCCGGGTGCTCGGCGATCTGCTGCCGGCCATCAGGGCCTCGGCCTGATTCCCTAAAACTCCCAATGTCACCCTCGCACTTGTTGCGAGGGTCCAGGGCGGCTGTCCGGACGGTAGCCCTGGATGCTCGGAACATGTATGGACGGCCCCGGTGCAAGGGTTTTCTG
>DAIQBR010000216.1:0-6747 GCA_036781105.1 Kiloniellaceae bacterium | reverse complement strand
GCAATCATGGCGACATTCTCCTGACGCGGAATCTCCAGCGCCACGTCGACGTGGAAGTCCCAGGACTTGCCGACCATGCAGATGGCATCAGCCTTGGAGTTCACCAGGGCGGCGAGGCCGGGGTCGTTGTCGGCGCTGCGCCCGGGCCGGCGCGTCATGCCGAAGGCGACGAAGCGGCTGTGCTTGAAGGCCGGCGGCTCAGCGAAGAAGGCGTCGTCGGTGGGATTGGCGCCGGGCCAGCCGCCTTCGACGTAGTCGACGCCCAGCTTGTCCAGCGCACGCGCGATGGCGAGCTTGTCGGGCACGGTGAAATCCACGCCCTGGCTCTGCGCCCCGTCGCGCAGGGTCGAATCGAAGAGATAGACCCGCTTGTCGTTTACCATAGTGCCGTCCTGACCCTCACCCGAGCCGCTATTCACCACAGGCAGGGGGGTACGTCAACTTAGGGGCCCCTGTTGCGAGGACCTGCCGCGCAGGATCCGGATATATCGGCCCGCTGCGGCCGCCTAGTGTCGCCCCATGACCACACGCCACCGCATCCTATCGACTGAGGGGGACATCCTGCGCCGGCAGGGCCGCGCCGTGGGTGAAGCAGCGGCCCTCCTCGACCAGCCAGTCGCGGAAGGCGACGACCTTGGGCTTGCGCGCCGCCGCCTCGGTGGTGAGTGCGAAGTAGCTCATGGCGCCCTCCAGGGCGCGGTCGAAGAGGCGCACCAGGCGCCCGGCCCGCAGATCGTCTTCGGCCAGCGCGGCCCAGGTCAGCGCCACGCCCTGGCCGTGGATCGCCGCCTCCAGCAGCATGTAGCTGCTGGGGAAGGTCCGGCCGGCCTTGGGGTTCACGCCGGTGACATTCAGCAGCGACAGCCAGACCTCCCAGCGCGCCATGGAGTTCACCGTGACCTGAGTGGACTCGCTGTGCAGCAGAGTGTGGCGGCAGAGGTCGCGCAGGTGGCGCAGCGGCGGGCCGTTGGCCAGCAGTTCCGGGCTGGCCACGGCGAAGACCGTCTCATGCATGATGGGCACCGCCGAGAGGCCCGGAAAAGGCCCCTGGCCGAAGCGGATCGCCATGTCGACGGTATCGGCCTCGGCCAGCACGTCGATCAGCACCGGATCGGGGCGGATGCGCACGTCGACCTCCGGGTGCGCCTGGTAGAAGCGCCCCAGGCGGGGGATCAGCCACTTCACCGCCAGGGAGGGGCTGACGGAAACTGTCAGGATGCCAGCGTCCTGCGGTTGGCGCAGTTCCTCGACCTTGTCGAAGAGGCGGCGGAAAGCGCTCTCCGCCGTGGCCGCCAGTTCCTCACCCTTTTCGGTCAGCTTCAGACCCCGCGGGGCGCGATGAAACAGCGCAAATCCGAGGTTTGCCTCCAGCTGCTTGATCTGCTGGCTGACCGCGCCCTGGGTGACGTGCAGTTCGGCCGCCGCCTTGGTGAAGCTCAGGTGGCGCGCCGCAACCTCGAAGGTGCGCAGGGCGGCCAGCGGCGGGGCCACCATCAGGCCCCCCCTCTTTCCGCCATCGCATTAGCTGCACTTATATCCCGCATTATAAATGGTCGTTTGTCCGAAATCACAGAATGCACGATATTTCTGGTCAGACGACGCCCTCCCTGTCAACGCTTACTAATCAGGTGACCTAATGACGAGCCTTTCCACCGGGGCCTCCCGCAAGGTCCCCGCCACCCCCCGTCTCTCCAGTATCCGGCGCGCCAATTCCAGCCCTGCCGAGTTCGGCCGCCCGGAGCTCCGCTGGCACAGCGTCGCTAACCCGCTTGGCCGGGCCATCCTGTGGCTCTTCTTCGCCGCCACCCAGCTCCTGGTCGTCTGGCAGAATCGCCTGCGCGACCGCGCCTACCTGCAGCGCATGCCGGACTACCTGCTGCGCGACATCGGCATCGATTCCGTCGACGCCCGCCAGGAGGCCAGCAAGCCCTTCTGGCGCCGCTAGGACACGCCAACCGGACAGCCCGCCTGGCAGGCTCTAAACGCCAGACCTCAACCTGCTAGCCTCAAGCGGCGGGCGGCCTCCCCCAGGCCTCCCGCCGTTCTTTTCCCTGTCGCCGTTTTCTGTGCACCCCCCGTCTCAAGGGGCGCCGCCTTGCGATTACCGGCCGTTGCCGCGAATTGATTGAGCCTCGAGGGCATCGGCCTTCAGCTCTGCGATGAGTTCGCCCACCCGCTCTGCCTCGGCGATGCCGAAGAAGACCTCCATCTGGTAGCTGCCGCCGGCACTGCGCCACCACCACGGCTTCTTGCGATTGACGAAGACCACCGCGCCGCGGCCGCCCTCACCCGGCACCACCTGCGGTGCGTCGAGCTCCGCCGCCGTGAAGCTCGCGACGCGGCGGAACGGCCAGGCCTCGCAGATCAGCACCCGGCGGTCGGTCACGGCATAGACGGTCTGCGCCGCCGCCCGCCGGGCCACCAGCGGCGCGGCCAGCAGCCAGAGGCAATAGAGCACCGCCGCGGCGAGCAGCAGCGCGAGCAGCAGCCCCCCGAGACCGCCCGGCCAGTGCGGGATGAAGCTCAGCCACAGGAAGCCGGCGATCACGGCCAGGCCCAGCACGCCGCGGATCACCTGCGGCAGCTTGGCGCGCGCCAGCACGGCCGGATGCGGCCGCTCGGCCCAGACCAGGTCTTCGCCGGGCTGCAGCAGCGCCCGGGCGGCGCTGAGCGGATCTTCGGCAACGCTCAAGGTTCCATCCACCAGTTCTGTGAGGGGGCGCCACCTTTTCGGTTTTGGGCAGAAGCGTCAAGAATGCAGCGCCCGGCAGGCCAAGCGGATCCACAAGACCCCTCCGCGTGGTCCCGGCCGTGGATTTTCCGCTGGAGGCGTGAGGACCGCCTCACCCCAGGGCTCGCGCGCGACTCCAAGGTAAACAGCCATTTACCATGAATCGGCAGGGGGCTTTTCCTGTGGAAAAAGCGGGCCAGGACGCGTAAAACCGGCGGTCCGACATAAGTGATGGAACGAAAGAGGTCCGCCATGGCCACCCCCTGGACGCCCGACAGCTGGCGCGCCAAGCCGATCCGGCAGGTCCCGGACTACGCCGACAAGGCCGCGCTGGAAGGCGTGGAGAAGCAGCTCGCCAACTACCCGCCGCTGGTTTTTGCCGGTGAGGCGCGCCGCCTGCGCGAGCAGCTCGCCCAGGTGGCCGAGGGCAAGGCTTTTCTGCTCCAGGGCGGCGACTGCGCGGAAAGCTTCGCCGAGTTCCATGCCAACAACATCCGCGACACCTTCCGGGTCATGCTGCAGATGGCGGTGGTGCTGACCTTCGGCGCCGCCTGTCCGATCGTGAAGGTGGGCCGCATGGCCGGCCAGTTCGCGAAGCCGCGCTCAGGGCCCACCGAGACCATCGACGGCGTCGAGCTGCCGAGCTATCGCGGCGACATCATCAACGGCATCGAGTTCACCAAGGAGGCCCGCGAGCCGGACCCCGCGCGCCTGCTGCGCGCCTACAACCAGGCCGCCGCCACGCTGAACCTGCTGCGCGCCTTCGCCCAGGGCGGCTTCGCCGACCTGCACAAGGTGCACCAGTGGAACCTGGAGTTCGTCTCCGACGGCGCCCAGGGCCAGCGCTACGACGAGCTGGCCGGCCGCATCGACGAGGCGCTCGGCTTCATGCGCGCCTGCGGCATCGAGCCCTCCACGGTGCCGGAGCTGCGCGAGACCGACTTCTACACCAGCCACGAGGCGCTGCTGCTGTGGTACGAGCAGGCGCTGACCCGCACCGACAGCTTGACCGGCAAGTGGTACGACTGCTCGGCGCACATGCTGTGGATCGGCGACCGCACGCGCGACCCCGAAGAGGCGCATGTCGAGTTCATGCGCGGCATTCACAACCCGATCGGCATGAAGTGCGGCCCGAGCACCGATCCCGACGTGCTGATCCGCCTCATCGACATCTTGAATCCGAAGAACGAGGCCGGCCGCCTCACGCTCATCGCCCGCATGGGCCACGACAAGGTGGCCGATCACCTGCCGGCGCTGATCCGCGCCGTGCAGCGCGAGGGCAAGAAGGTGGTGTGGTCCTGCGACCCGATGCACGGCAACACCATCAAGTCGGCCAGCGGCTACAAGACGCGGCCCTTCGACCGCGTGCTGGCCGAGGTGAAGAACTTCTTCGCCGTCCACCGCGCCGAGGGCTCTTACGCCGGCGGCGTCCACTTCGAGATGACCGGCCAGGACGTCACCGAGTGCATCGGCGGCGCCCAGGCGATCAGCGACGAGTCGCTGGGCGACCGCTACCACACCCACTGCGACCCGCGGCTCAACGCCAAGCAGTCGCTGGAACTGGCCTTCCTCATCTCCGAGGCGCTGAAGGACGAGCGCCTGGCCCGCCAGAACGGCGAGGGCGACAAGGTGGCGGCGGCCCAGTAGGGCCGCCCCGCGCCTGCCGCAAGCCAGCCATCCGTTCTGCCCCCTGGCACGTCCCGGCGGCTTCGCGCTAGACTCCGCGGGAAGGCAAGGCGTGGAAGGAAGAGCGATGCCCGAAGGCCCGAGCCGGGCGAAGAGCCCCGAGGCTTCTGCCGAAGAGACGGAACACGGCGCCGGCTGGCCGACTGACGAGGCCGACATCGCCGCCTGGACGGACGTCTATTTCAAGCGCACCCGCAAGGCGGTCGAACGCTTCGGCGACGTCAAGGTCACCTACGCCATCTTCATGCGCCGCCCGGTGGTCTCCGCCCCGCGCCTGGCGCTCGACTGGCTGCAGGAGATCGCCCGCCGCCGCGGCGCCAGCTTCGAGATCGACCTGCGTTACCCCGAAAGCAAGTGGGTCGGCGCCGGCGAGCCGATGTTCTACGTGACCGGCCCGCTGTCGCAGCTCGCCGACCTGGAAACCCTGCTGCTGCAGAAGCTCGTGCCGGCCTGCGTCGCGGCCTACAACGCCTATACCATGTGCGCCGACCTGCCGCAGGTCGCCTTCCTGGCGATGGACGCGCGCCACTGCGCCGGCACCGAGATGTCCGAACTGATGGCCTATGCCGCCTCGGTCGGCTCCGAGCGGGCGCGGCGCAAGGTCGGCGCCGTCGGCTTCATCGGCAACGCCACCGACGCCACGGCCCACTACTTCGGCCTCGATTCCGGGCGCGGCACCATGCCCCACGCCTTCATCGGCTACGCGGGCTCGACCCTGCGCGCGGCGGAGATGTACGACGAGACCTTCCCCGACGAGCCGATGACGGTGCTGGTCGACTACTTCGCGCGCGAGGTGACCGATGCCCTGACCTGCTGCCGGCGCTTTCCGCGCCGCGCCGCGGCGGGCGACCTGGCGGTGCGCATCGACACGCCGGGCGGCCGCTTCATCGAGGGGCTCGACCCGCCGCAGTCCTACGCGGTGCTGGAGCGCAACGCGCCGGGCTGTCTGCGCGGCTACCGCTCCGACGACGAGCTGCGCTACCTGGTCGGCCCCGGCGTTTCCGCTGCCGCCGTCTGGCGCATGCGCGAGGCGCTGAACCGCGAGGGCTTCCACAAGGTGAAGATCGTCGCCTCCTCCGGCTTCGGGCCCGCCAAGTGCCGCCTCATGGCCGAGGCCAAGGCGCCGGTCGACGTCATCGGCACCGGCTCCTACCTGCCCGGCAAGTGGTCGGAGACCTACGCCACCGCCGATGTGGTGGAGTACGACGGTGTGCCGCGGGTGAAGGTCGGCCGCGAGTTCCTCTTGCGCCGCTAGGGCCGAGCCCCCATAACCCGGTCCATGCCCGAGACCACGACAAACGATCCGCGCGTCGAAGACCTGATCGACAACTTCTCCTTCCTCGACGACTGGGAGGACCGCTTCCGCTACCTCATTGACCTCGGCCGCAAGCTGCCGCCGATGGACGAGGCGCTGAAGACGGAGGAGACCAAGGTGCGCGGCTGCACCAGCCAGGTCTGGATCGTCGACGAGGTCAGGCCCGGCCCGCCTACGACCCTGCACTTCATCGCCGACAGCGACGCCCACATCGTGAAGGGCCTGATCGCCGTGCTGATGGAGATCTACGACGGCCGCACGCCGCAGGAGATCCTCGCCGTCGACATCCGCGACGCCATCGGCCGCCTCGGCTTCCAGCAGCACCTCAGCCCCAACCGCGCCAACGGCCTGTTCTCCATGGTCGAGCGCATCCGCGCCCTGGCCGCCCGGGAGGCGGCCGACGCCCCCTCACCCGGCTCCGCCTGAGCCCGCTGAGGCTTCTCACCGCTCTCCCCGGTCCCTACAGCGGGGGAGAGGGAGGGGCTCCGCTTGCCGCTCTCGGGTGACCGGGGTAAGTATCCTCCCATGGCCGAGACCCTGAAAATCGCCCTGGCGCAGCTCAACCCCACCGTGGGGGACATCGCCGGCAACCTCGCCCTGCTGCGCAAGGCGCGCGCGGCGGCGGCGGCCGAGGGCGCCGACCTCGTGGTGGCCACCGAACTGGTCATTACCGGCTACCCGCCCGAGGACCTGGTGCTGAAGCCGATGTTTCTCGACGCCGCCCGGGCGGCAGTGGAGGAGCTCGCCCGCGACACCGCCGACGGCGGGCCGGGCGTCATCCTGGGCGGGCCCTGGCGCGAGGACGCCAAGGCCAGGCCACCGCTCTTCGGCAAGGTCTTCAACACCGCCTACCTGCTGGACGGCGGCGAGATCGTCACCCAGCGCGCCAAGCACGATCTGCCCAACTATGGCGTCTTCGACGAGAAACGCGTGTTCGGCGCCGGCCCCCTGCCCGGTCCGGTGAATTTCCGCGGCGTGCGCGTCGGCCTCATGGTCTGCGAGGACATGTGGACGC
>DAIQBR010000215.1:0-6765 GCA_036781105.1 Kiloniellaceae bacterium | reverse complement strand
TGGCAGCCCAAAGGTCGCCTCGGTGATGAAGACGTCGCAGGGCACCACTTCGAAGGGCGCGCAGGTCGGGTCCGGGCGGCGCTTGTAGTCACCGGAGACGACGATGCGGCAACCCTGCCACTCCAGCACCGCCTGGGCGCTGCCCAGCACATGGCCCGCCGGGCGGAAGGTCACGCCGACGCCGCCGATGCTGCGCGTCTCGCCGTAGGGCAGTTCATCCAGCGCCCCGCCGGCGTCATTGCCGAAGCGCTTGCGCATGATGGCGAGGGTCGGCGGCGTCGCCAGCACGGCGCGGTTGCCGGGGCGCGCATGGTCGCCGTGGCCGTGGGTCACCACCGCGCGGCCGACCGGCTTGTGCGGGTCGATGTAGAAATCGCCCGGCTCGCAATAGAGCCCGCGCGAGGTTACCTTGAGCCAGGATTCAGGTTTCACGGTTGTCCCAGGAATGGATAACGACTTCGTCCTGCATGAACGCCTCGCGGCCGATACTATCACGCTCGCCGACTGGCCGCTGTGCCGCGTGCTGCTGATGAACGACGCCAGCTATCCCTGGCTCATCCTGGTGCCGCGCCGTGCCGGCCTCACGGAGATTCATGAACTGGCAGCAGATGGCAGGAACACGCTGATCGAGGAGGTCGCGCGCGCCTCGCTTGCCCTTACATCTGGGTTCCAGCCCGACAAGATCAACGTCGGCGCCCTGGGCAACATGGTCCCGCAACTCCACATCCACGTCATCGCCCGCTTCCGCAGCGATCCCGCCTGGCCCGGCCCGGTCTGGGGCAAGCAGCCGCCGGTGCCCTACGAGTCAGCAGCGTTGCAGGAGCGCATCGATACTCTGAAGGCCGCGTTCGGCTAGTCTGCGAATCATTCGCAATTTCCTTGCAGGCGGGCCCCGGCCCCGCCATCATGCCTGAGAACCGTTCGCAACCGTAACCAGAGGACGCCCATGTTCATCGCCATGAACCGCTTCAAGGTGAAGCACGGCCAGGAAGCCGCTTTCGAGGATGTCTGGAAGAACCGCGACACCCACCTGCGTGAGGTGCCGGGCTTCCAGTCCTTCGCCCTGCTGAAGGGGCCGGAGCGCGACGACCACCGGCTCTATTCCTCGCATACGGTCTGGACCTCCCAGCGCGCCTTCGAAGCCTGGACCAAGTCGGAGGCCTTCCGCCTCGCCCACCGCAACGCCGGCGGCAACGGCGACCTCTATCTCTCCCACCCCGAGTTCGAAGGCTTCGAGGTGGTGCAGGAACTGCTGCCCGAAACGGTGTAGCCTCTTTCGCCGCGGTTCCCCGCCGGCGCCATCTGTGGAACAATGACCGAAAAAGAATAGAAGCCAGGTCAGGGTTCGCCACAGGGAGAGGAAACCATGCGGAAAGTGCTGAGGGCCAGTGTCGTCGGCTTGGCGCTGGTTGCGCTGCAGGCGTCACCTGTCGCCGCCGAGGGCGACGACGCGAAACTGGAACAACTTCTGAAGGAGCTCGACGAGCTCATCGACAAGGGCGAACAGCAGAATCTCGCCGACCCCTGGTTTTTGCAGGACCTGCGGGCGCTGTCAGGCCGCTACGGCGAGATCTGGCCGGTTGTGCTCTTCGACCATCAGTTCGACTCCAAGGGCTCGCAGCCCAAGGCTCCCTGGGAGGTGCGCCAGGGCGAGATGAAGATGGACTGGTCTCGCGGCCTGCGCTCGCGCGTCGAGGTCGCCCCCCAGGCCGACGCCAAGAGCGACAAGGAGATCGCCGGCGAAATCATCGGCGGCATCCTGGGCCAGGCACTCGGCGGCAAGAGCAGTCAGACAACGACGGCGGACCCCACCATCCCCGCCCTGGCACTGGCGCCCGTCGCCGTCTCCAATGCCTTTCGGATGCAGGCCGAGATCACCACGCGCGCCATGCCGGGGGGCGACCAAGGCGGGCTGGAACTCGGGGTCTACCAGGGCAGCACTGCCGGCTATCGTCTCCTGTTGGCGCCGAAGGATGGCGCAGGGATGCTGGCGAAGCTGCTGGCCGTCTCGTCGCGCGGCACGACCCGCCTCATCGCCACCGGCGAAAGCACAGAAACTCTGCCCGATGACCAACCGGTGACGGTCACCCTCTCCCGCCGTGCCGACGGCGCCATGTCGGCAGCGCTCGGCGAGCAGCAGCTGATCGCCGCCAGCGACCAGAGCTTCAAGTCAGCCTTCGACGGCGTGCTCATTGCCAACCGCGCCGGCGACTACGCCGTGAAGTGGATTACGGTGCGCGGCACCAACTAGGGTCTTTATCCGCCAGAATGCTGTAATCTGGCCGAGAAAGACACTTGCCGCTCAGGCGGAGGTCTCTTTGTTGTAGGGCTTGCGGGTGATCTGCTCGCCGCCGGCCCTCTGGCCGATGCCTTCTCGCGTATTGGGAAAGATCGAGCCCTCGCAGGTCACCGCCCGCGCGCCCCAATCGCACCCGAGCGCAAGGCAGGCCTCCATCGGCCAGCGCCGCGCGAGGCCGTGGGTGAGGCCGGCGGCGAAGGCGTCGCCGGCGCCGGTCGCGTCGACGACTTCCACGGCGGGCGCCGGGCAGTGCAGCCGGGGCGCACCGTCGCTGGCCCAGGCGCCGCGCGCGCCCTGGGTCACCACGAGCCAGCCGGGCGCGCAGCCCTGGGACCGCATCGCCTGCCAGGGATCGGCACGCCCCTCGGACGGTATTTCGTCCTCCGAGACGACGAGCACCGCGGCGTCGCGGATCGTCGCGGCGCCGCGCCACTGGCAGGCGATGAGAGTCCCCGCGGCCTTCAGACGCGCCAAGAGGTCCTCCGGCAGCGGCCAGCGCGAGCCGACGTAGGCGGCGGCCACCCCTTCAACATCGATGTCCGGCCAGGTCACCGGCGGGCGCTCGCGGTAGAGGCCGACGATGACGCGCTCGCCGTCCGGGTCCACCAGAATGAGGCAGGCCGGCGTCGCGCCCGGCAAACGAACCACCTGCGACAGGTCCCAGTCCCTCGCCTCCGCCGCCATCAGTTCCATAAGCCGGTCACCGGTTTCGTCGCCGCCGATGAAGCCGACGAGGCGTGCATGATTGCCGGCCACCGCCAGGGCGCTCGCCGTGTTGGCCGCGGCACCGCCGATGCGCAGGCCCAGGTTCTCGCCGGTGGTCTCCAGCCCGCGCGCCACCGGCTCGTCAAGGCGGACGACCCAGTCGGCGTTCACGTTACCGAAGACGAGGATCTGCGGGACGTCGTTCATGGACCGCTTCTAGCGGAGACTTCGTGCCGCGTCCATCGCGGGTCGTCTCGACAGCGTTCAGCCCTATATGCTCTGAGGAGAGTCGACTTCGGGGGACCAGGACGATGCGCTTCGTTTGCCTGCTGATCTTCGCTGCCGCGCTGGCCGGCAGCCCGGCAATGGCGCAGGAGCAGACACCGGGAGGCCGCCAGAAGGTCGACCTGGAGCTCTGTCTCGCGGTCGACGGCTCCGGCTCGATCCAGGAGGACGAGTTCGCCTTCCAGCGCCAGGCCTACGCCCAGGCGGTGAGCAATCCGGAAGTGGTGAAATACATGACCGGCGGCTTCGAGGGGGCGATCGCCATCGCTCTCATGGAATGGGGCGGACCGGAGTCCATGAACCCCATCGTCGACTGGACGCTGATCTCCAACGCAGCCCAGGCACAGGGCTTCGCCGATGCGGTGGTCGGCGCGCCGCGCCGTGCCTTCGGCTGGAACTCCATCAGCAACGCCATCGCCTTCTGTCACAAGTGGATCGAGGGCAACGCCTTCGACGGCTTCCGCAAGGTGATCGATGTCTCCGGCGACGCCGGCCAGCGCGGCGGCATGCCGCTGCCGCTGGCGCGCGAACTGGCGGTGGGTGCCGGCATCGTCATCAACGGCCTTGCCCTGCACTACAGGTCGGGCGGACTCACCGGCCCCGGCGGCATGGCCCTGGTCGACCACTTCCGCCGCGACGTCATCGGCGGCACCGGCGCCTTCGCCATCGCCGTGGAGGAGGAAGGCGCCTTCGTCGACGCGCTCATCCGCAAGCTGATCCTGGAGATCGCCTGGGCGGAGCCTTGGCCCGGCTCGTTCGGTTCAGGAGGGCAACCGCCTCAGGCGCTGCCGCCGATGTAGCCCTGAAGCTGTTCGATGGTGAACTTCTGCTGGTCGATAATGGTCTTGACCAGATCGCCGATGGAGACGATGCCGACCAATTTCCCCTCTTGCAGGACCGGCAAATGGCGGAACCGCTTGTCCGTCATGATGGCCATGCACTCATCCACTGTCTGCTCCGGCTGCACGAAGACGACGTCGGCGATCATGATGTCGCGTACCGGCGTGTTCGACGAAGACCTGCCCTTCAGGATGACGCTGCGGGCATAGTCCCGTTCGGTGAAGATGCCAACCGGCACATCGTTCTCCACCACGATCACGGCGCCGACGTTCTTCCTCGCCATCTGCTCGAGGGCGTGAAGCACCGTATCGCCCGGTTTGACGGTCAGGACGTCGTGACCCTTTCCGTCGAGCACCTGCTTTATCGTTGTCATAGCGCATTTCCCGCAAATCGGTGACCCTGTCCCCTTGCCGGGCAATCCACCCGACGTGGGAAAACGCTAACACGAACCGCCCGCGATCTGAAGAAGCGGTAAGCCCGCGACGGTTCGGGACGAAAACCGGCCCGGATGACCGCCGGAAGGGCGCCCAAACCCTGGATTCTCCGGCCTTGGGGGGAACCGGCCGCCGCCTCGCCACGTTCACCCAGGCGGGGAGAACGCGCTAGGGGCCAGGTGACAGGGGCAATCGGCGAGGCATTTCATGGCGGAAAGTGCGGCAAATGAATCCGGCCGCGGCCGGCAAAGCAGCGGCCCGAGCGAGATCCCTGCGCCGGGCTGGCGCGATATCCTGCTGCGTACGAAGCAGCAGATCGCCCGCGACCACGTCGCCCTGGTGGCTGCCGGCCTCGCCTTTTATACCCTGCTGTCGATCTTTCCCGCCATCGCCGCCATTGTCTCAGTCTACGGCCTTGTCGCCGACAGCTCGGAAGTGCAGGCCCACTTCCTGGCGGTAGCGAGCCTTGTCCCGGAACAGGCCCGCGCCCTGCTCGCCGACCAGATGACCCGTGTCGCCGGCGGCAATACGGGCACCCTCAGCCTGGCCGTGTTGGTCAGCCTGGTACTCGCGCTGTGGGGAGCCTCGCGCGGCACCCAGGCTTTCATGATGGCGATGAACGTTGCCTACAACGAGCGCGAGAAGCGGGGCATCGTGAAACAGAATCTCATCGCCATCGCCCTGACAATCTGCCTTCTGCTGTTCAGCACAGTCGCCCTGGTCGCCACGGTCTTCGTCCCGGCGATGGTCGCCTCGCTCGGCATCGAAGGCCCCCGTGGCTGGCTGCTCACGCTGCTGCGCTGGCCGCTGCTGGCGTTCTGCTTCATGGTCGCCCTGGCCGTGCTCTACCGCCTCGCCCCCTCGCGCAACGACGCCAAATGGCGCTGGGTGACGCCGGGCAGTGTCATCGCCGTCGTGCTGTGGCTGATCGCCTCCATCGCCTTCTCGTTCTACATCGGCAATTTCACGAACTACAACCAGACCTACGGCTCGCTCGGTGCCGTGATCGGCGTGCTCATGTGGTTCTGGGTCAGCGCCTTCGTCGTCATCCTGGGCGCCGAAGTGAACGCCGAGATCGAGCGCCAGACGCGCTGCGACAGCACGCAGGGCGATCCCAAGCCCCTCGGCGCGCGCTGCGCCTATGTCGCGGATACGGTGGGCAAGAAGCCGTAGCGGTTCTCACTTCTACGGCACCACGGCCCTCGTCCTTCGAGACGGCGCTCTGCGCCTCCTCAGGATGAGGGCCTTGAGTTTAGGTGACAAAGACACAGAGAGCGCCTCTTACACTCAAGCCTCATCCTGAGGAAGCCGCGTAGCGGCTGTCTCGAAGGACGAGGCGTCTATCCGACTTCACAACGGCTGGATGGGGCCGCTCAAATCCTGCCGTCGTAGCTGCCGCGGTCGATAACGGCGGCGATGACGGTGAAGGTCTCGGCGTTCAGGGCATCGTCGAGCGCTTCCTCCAGTTCCGCGCGGCTGGTCACGCTGTGACCGATCCCGCCGAAGGCGCGACCGATGGCGGCGAAGTCGTGCGCGCCGAAATCGACTCCGGCGTTCTTCATCTGGCGCTGGCGCTGTTTCAGCTCGATGAGGGCCAGGCTGGCATCGACGAAGACCACGACGATGACCCGGGAGCCCAGTTCGGCCGCGGTGGAGAGTTCACCCGCCACCATCAGCAAGCCGGCATCGCCGGTGAAGGCGACCACCGGGCGTTCCGGCTCGGCAAGCTGCGCGCCCAGCGCCAGCGGCAGGGCGCAGCCCATGGTGCAGAGGCCCGTCGACTGCAGCAGGCTGCGCGGTTCGTAGGTCCGCCACATCTGCGCCAGCAGGATGCGGTGGGCACCGGTGTCGCAGGTCGCCACGGTCTCCTTCGGCAGCACCCGGCGGCAGGTGTCGATGACCGCCGCCGGCCCCCAGGCCTCGCCGGCCGGGAAGGCTGCCGTCAGCGCGGCCTTCAGCACCTCGACCTCGCCGCCCGGCCAGGTCGCCCGACCGGCGATGCCCTCGCCCAGCGCCTCCAGGGTGCGCCCCGTGTGGGCGATGAAGTTGATCCCCGCCTGGTGCACGTAGTGGCGGTTGGGCTCGGCGGCGATGTCGATGACATGGACCTGCTGCGGATCCCAGGGCTCGCACCAGCCGCTGCGCATCTCTATGGGGTCGTAGCCGACGCAGAGAATCAGGTCCGCGCTCTGCACGAAGGGC
>DAIQBR010000214.1:5169-6768 GCA_036781105.1 Kiloniellaceae bacterium | reverse complement strand
CCATCATGAGATGACCAAGCTGGCGCTGCTGCTTTTCGTGAAGGCGACGGCGCTGGTGCTGGCGCTGACCGCCGTGCTTTCCGTGCTGTCGCTGCTGTTCACGCGCGCCTGACGCCGGCGCCGGTCCGCCAGACGCAAGAGGTCGCAATTCGAGGACCCGATATGACGAAGTCCGCCAGATGACCAAATCCTACGAGATCATCGACCATACCTACGACGTGGTGGTGGTGGGCGCCGGCGGCGCCGGCCTGCGCGCGACCCTGGGCCTGGCCGAGGCCGGCCTGAAGACCGCCTGCGTCACCAAGGTCTTCCCGACGCGCAGCCACACCGTGGCGGCGCAGGGCGGCGTCTCCGCCTCGCTCGGCAACATGGGCGAGGACGACTGGCGCTGGCACATGTACGACACGGTGAAGGGCTCCGACTGGCTCGGCGACCAGGACGCCATCGAGTACATGGTGCGCGAGGCGGTGCCGGCGATCCTCGAGCTCGAGCACTACGGCATGCCGTTCAGCCGCACCGAGGACGGCAAGATCTACCAGCGCCCCTTCGGCGGCATGACGACGCACTACGGCGAGGGCATCGCCCAGCGCACCTGCGCGGCGGCCGACCGCACCGGCCACGCCATGCTGCACACCCTCTATCAGCAGTCGCTGCGCCAGCACGCCGAGTTCTACATCGAATACTTCGCTCTTGACCTCATCATGGAGGACGGCGTCTGCCGCGGCCTCATGGCGTGGAACCTGGACGACGGCACCATCCACCGCTTCAAGTCGCAGATGGTGATCATCGCCACCGGCGGCTACGGGCGCGTCTATTTCTCCTGCACCGGTGCCCACACCCAGACCGGCGACGGCAACGCCATGGTGCTGCGCGCCGGCCTGCCGCTGCAGGACATGGAGTTCGTGCAGTTCCACCCGACGGGGATCTACGGCGCCGGCTGCCTGATTACCGAGGGCGCGCGCGGCGAGGGCGGCTACCTCACCAACTCCGAGGGCGAGCGCTTCATGGAGCGCTACGCGCCTTCCGCGAAGGACCTGGCGAGCCGCGACGTGGTAAGCCGCGCCATGACCATGGAGATCCGCGACGGCCGCGGCGTCGGCGCTGAGAACGATCACATTCACCTGCACCTGGAACATCTCTCGCCGGAACTGCTGCACCAGCGCCTGCCGGGCATCTCGGAATCGGCGCGCATCTTCGCCGGCGTCGACGTGACCAAGGAGCCGATCCCGGTGATCCCGACCTGCCACTACAACATGGGCGGCATCCCGGCCCTGTGGAGCGGCGAGGTGGTGACCGAGAAGGGCGGCGACCCGAACACGGTCGTGCCGGGCCTCATGGCGATCGGCGAGGCGGCCTGCGTCTCGGTGCACGGCGCCAACCGACTGGGCTCCAACTCGCTGCTCGACCTCGTGGTCTTCGGGCGCTCCGCCGCCAAGCGCTGTGCCGAGATCCTGACGCCGGGCGCCAAGCAGCCGCCGATGACGACCGGCGCCGGCGACGAGGCGCTCGACCGCTTCGACCGCCTGCGCCACGCCGACGGCGAGCTTCCCACCTCGGCGCTGCGCGACGAGATGCAGCGCGCCATGCAGGGCCACGCCG
>DAIQBR010000214.1:0-5057 GCA_036781105.1 Kiloniellaceae bacterium | reverse complement strand
CGCTGGAACTCGACAACCTGATGTTCCAGGCCAAGGTGACCATGGAGTCGGCGGGCAACCGCACCGAGAGCCGCGGCGCCCACGCGCGCGAGGACTATCCCGACCGCGACGACGTGAAGTGGATGAAGCACACGCTGGCCTGGTGCGGCGAGAACGGCAAGGTGCGCTTCGGCGAGCGCCCGGTCAGCCTCAACACCCTCACGAACGAGGTGCAGGCCTTTCCCCCGAAAGCCCGCGTGTACTAAGGCGCAGTTGTAGAGCCCGAGTCAGAGAAAGAGTCCGATGGTCGAGTTCGCCCTTCCCGCCAATTCCAAGATCGGCAGCGGCAAGTCCTGGCCGAAGCCGGCCGACGCGAAGACCACGAAGACCTTCAAGGTCTATCGCTGGAATCCCGACGACGGCGAGAACCCGCGCGTCGACAGCTTCGAGGTGGATACCGAGAACTGCGGGCCGATGGTCCTCGACGCCCTCATCAAGATCAAGAACGAGATCGACCCGACGCTGACCTTCCGGCGCTCCTGCCGCGAGGGCGTCTGCGGCTCCTGCGCCATGAACATCGACGGCACCAACACCCTGGCCTGCACCAAGTACGTCAGCGACGTCGAGGGCGAGGTGAAGATCTACCCGCTGCCGCACATGCCGGTGGTGAAGGACCTGGTGCCGGACCTGACCCAGGTCTACGCGCAGTACGCCTCCATCGAGCCCTGGCTGAAGGCCGATACCCCGGCGCCGGAGCGCGAGCGCCCGCAGAGCCCGGAGGAGCGCGAAAGGCTGGACGGCCTGTGGGAGTGCATCCTGTGCTTCTGCTGCTCGACCTCCTGTCCCAGCTACTGGTGGAACGGCGACCGCTATCTCGGGCCGGCGATCCTGCTGCAGGCCTACCGCTGGATCGCCGACAGCCGCGACGAGGCGACCGGCGAGCGCCTGGACCAGCTGGAGGATCCCTTCCGCCTCTACCGCTGCCACACCATCATGAACTGCACCAAGACCTGCCCCAAGAGCCTCAATCCGGCCAAAGCGATCGCCGAGATCAAGAAGCTCATGGTCGAGCGCAAGGGCTGATCCCCGGTCGCGGCGCACTGGCTTTCGCGGCGCTGCAGTTCTATCTCTAGGGCATGAGAAAACCGCCGGGCCTTTCCCCGCGTACTGCCCTTGCCGTGGCGCTGGCCGGAATTGCCGGCATGCTCGCCTACGGCCTTGCCGGCGTGCTCGTGGTCGACGCGGCGCTGCTGCAGCTGCTGGCACAGCCCGGCTTCTATCTCGTCGGCATCTTCTTCGTGCTGCCGCTGCCGATCCTCTACCGCTACCTGCCGGGCGCCGAAGGCACCGGCCTGGCGCTGCTGCTGCTCACGGTGGTGCCGGCCTATGCGTCCAAAAAGGCCGGCGATACGGCGCTGAGCTGGCCCGTGCTGCTGGCGCTGACCTTCGTCTACGCGGTGGTGGCGCTGGCGGTTTACCGTCTCGTCGCGGGCGGCCGGCGGTGATCGCGCGCCAACTCCTCGCCGTCGTTGCCGCCGGCGTGGCGGGCACCCTCGCCAATGCCCTGGCTGCCGCGGTCTTCGTGAACCCGGCACTGTGGGTCCTGGTCCAGGCGCCCGGGCGCTACGCCATCGCGGTGCTGCTGGCGCTGTCCCTGCCGCTGACCTACCGCTTTCTGCCGGGGGCCTGGGGCGCCTTGCTGGCGCTGGTCTTCCTCACCCTGGCGCCGAGCCTTTTGAACAAGTTCGTCTTCGGCGGACTCGCCGCCTGGCATGTCGTCCTGGCGCTGAACTTCGTCTACGCCCTGGCGGCGCTGATCGCCTACCGGGTGGTGGCGGGCGGCCGGGCGCCCTAGTGGACCTTTCGGCTTTGCGCGGAATGGTCCTTTTCCGGCAGGGGCAGGCGGCCTAGGGTCCACTGCCGCCGAATTTGTTGGATGATCCGCCATGTACGTTCCCGAGGCCTTTCGCCTGGACGACCGCGCCCTTGTGGCCGAGGTGCTGCGCGCCTTCGACTTCGCCCTGCTGGTGACCGCTCCCGGTGGCAAGGCCCAGGCCAGCCACCTGCCCTTCATCTACGAAGCAGATGAAGGGCCCGAGGGTACGCTCTACGCCCACATGGCGCGGCCCAATCCGCAGTGGCGCGACTTCGCCGCGCTGGCGGCGAGCGGCGGCGAGGCGCTGGTGGTGTTCCAGGGCCCGCACAGCTACATCTCGCCGAGCTGGTACGCCTCCGAGCAGCCCAATGTGCCGACCTGGAACTACGTCGCGGTGCACGCCTACGGCCTGCCCGAGGTGATCGAGGAGCCGGCGGCGACGCGCGGCCTCCTCGACCGCCTCGTTGCGGTGCAGGAGGCGGGCCTGACACCAGCGTGGTCGCCGGCCCGGCTCACGGAAAAGTACCTGGACGGTATGCAGCGCGGCCTGGTGGCCTTCCGCATTCCGGTGGCGCGGCTGGAAGCCAAGGCCAAGCTCAGCCAGAATAAGACGGCAGCGCAGCTGGGTGCCGCCACGTCGGTGCTGGAACAGGCCGCGGCGCCGCTGGCGCGCGAGACCGGCGCCTGGATGCGCCGCGCGCTGGAAGCCAAGAGCTAGGGAGAGCACCGCAGGCCATGGGCAAAGCGGCGGACGACAGAACCACGACGCGGCGGCGGCTCTCCGGCGGCTCGCGCTTCTGGCTCGGCTTCACGCTGCTGCTCATCGGCCTCGCGGCTGTGATGCTGCTGTTTCCCGGCACCCGGCCGACCGCGCAGCAAGGGGTGGAGCGCGCCTTCGACCTGCAGGCCCATCGCGGCGGCCGCGGTCTCCTGCCGGAGAACACCCTGCCGGCTTTCGAAAACGCGCTGGCCCTCGGTGTCACGACTCTGGAACTCGACACCGTACTGACCGCCGACGGTGTCGTCGTGGTGCATCACGACCGCCGCCTGGCGCCGGCGCGCACGCGCGATGCGTCAGGAGAATGGATCGGCGAAGACGCGCCGCCGGCGATCCTCGCGCTGACGGCTGACGAGGTGGCGCGCTACGACATCGGTCGCGCCAGGCCCGGCAGCCGCTACGCCGAACGCTGGCCCGGGCAGGCGGGCCTCGACGGCGTCGCCATCCCGACCCTGGCGGCGGTCCTGGCGCGCGCCGAGGCGCTTTCCGGCGGCACCGTCCGCTACAACATTGAAACCAAGATCGCACCCGATTCGCCGGAAGACTCCGCCGACCCGGAGGTCTTCGCGCAGGCCCTGGTCGCGGTGATCCGTGAGGCCGGCGTGAGCGACCGCGCGGCGGTGCAGTCCTTCGACTGGCGCACGCTGCAGATCGTGCAGCGCGACGCGCCGGAGATCGCGACGGTCTACCTGACGGCGGAACAGGACTGGCTCGACAACCTCGGGCGCGGTGACGCCGCTCCCTCGCCGTGGATCGGCGGGCTCGAGATCGATTGGGCGCAGGTCACGCTGCCGCAGGCCATTGCGCGCGCCGGCGGTGCGGTGTGGTCGCCCTACTACCGCGACCTCACGGAAGCGGACCTGAAAGAGGCGCAGCGCCTCGGGCTTCGGGTCGTGGTGTGGACGGTGAACGATCCGGGCGACTTGGCCTCGCTCATCGACCTCGGCGTCGACGGGATCATCACCGACTACCCGGACCGGGCGCGCGCCGTCATGGCGGAGAAGGGCATGACCCTGCCGCCCGCCTTTGCGGCGGAGTAGTCAGCCCAGCTTGATCTCGCCGTCGATGTCGTGGCTGAGGTCGAGGCCTTCGATGGTCAGCACCGCCTTCACCTTCAGGGTCTCGGAGCCCTTCAGCTTGCCGGCCTCGATGCCGTCGCGCACCGCGGTCTCGATCTCGCGCTGCGAGGTCACGCCGACCTTCTTGAGGAACTTGCGCAGTTCCATGTTGAAGATTTCTTCGTCCATCTGCCGGGTCTCCTCTTGCCTGGGATTGCCCCCTAGATAAAGCGCCGGGGGCCGAAGTCCAAGAGAAATGGAAACTTATTCCGCTTCGGCACGGGGGTCTTGCCAAGACCCCGCCGCTGGGAAAAGCTGTGCAATGTCATAGGGTCCGTGAAGAGGCCGCTTGTTTGAGGAGGAATGCCGCCATGAAACTGACAAACGAGCAGCTCGAGGTCTTCGACCGCGAGGGCTATCTCTTCCTGCCCGAGGTCTTTTCGCCGGCCGAGACCGCGCTGCTGCGCGACGAGGCGGCGCGGGTCTACAGCCTGGACCGCGAGGAGGTCTGGCGCGAAAGCTCCGGCGTGCCGCGCACCGCCTTTGCCGCGCAGACCTACAGCGAACCCTTCCGCCGTCTCGGCCTGCACCCGCGCCTCGTCGAGCCGGTCATGCAGCTGCTCGACGGGCCGGTCTACCTGCACCAGTACAAGGTGAACGCGAAGGCGGCCTTCGACGGCGAGGTGTGGCAGTGGCACCAGGATTACGGCACCTGGGCGCGCGACGACGAGATGCCGGAGCCGCGCGCCATGAACATCGCGTTGTTCCTGGATGAGGTGACGGCGGTGAACGGTCCGCTCATGTTCATTCCGCGCAGCCACAAGGACGGCGTGCAGGCGGCGGGCCACGATCTGGAGACGACCTCCTATCCGCTGTGGACGCTGGACCGTGAGACGGTGAAGCGGCTGGCCGACGAAGGCGGCATTGTCGCGCCGACCGGACCGGCCGGCTCGGTGCTGCTGTTCCACTGCAACCTGGTGCACGCCAGCCCGCCCAACATCAGCCCCTGGGGCCGCACCATCGTCTATCTGAGCCTCTGCCACGTCGACAATCACATCCGACGCTTCAAGCGCCCGGAGTGGGTGGCGCACCGCGATTTCGCGCCGATCCAACCGCTGGCCGACGACTGCCTCAGCGAACTGGCCGCCGGGCAAGCTGCCGAGTAGAGGCCGCCGACCAGTTGCTTCCAGGCCAACCGGCTCCATGAAGGAGCCTTCATGAACCTGCACCACCTGCTGCGCGCCCGCGCCGCCGCCGACAAGCCGATCCGCATCGCCCTCATCGGCGCCGGCAAGTTCGGCTCCATGTTCCTCGCCCAGGCGCGCCTCACGCCGGGTTTCCATGTCGCGATCGTCGCCGATCTCGA
>DAIQBR010000213.1:4671-6778 GCA_036781105.1 Kiloniellaceae bacterium | reverse complement strand
GAGGCGGGCGCCAACGTCGAGGTGGGTGCGCTGCTCGGCCGCATCGGCGAGGGCGACGGGGCCGCGGCCAAGGCCCCCGCAAAGGCCGAGAAGCCGAAGGAAGCGGCTCCTAAGGAAGCGGCCCCCCAGGAAGCGGCTCCCGCCGCCAAGGCGGAGTCGAAAGCGGCGCCGGCGCCGGCAGCCAGTGGCGGTGAGGCGATGGACATCACCGTGCCGACGCTCGGCGAGTCGGTGACCGAGGCGACGGTCGCCAAGTGGCTGAAGCAGCCGGGCGAGGCCGCGGCGGCCGACGAGCCGCTGGTGGAGCTGGAAACCGACAAGGTGACTCTGGAGGTCAACGCCCCGGCCGCCGGTGCGCTGAAGTCGATCGCTGCCGAAGAAGGCGCCACCGTCGAGGTCGGCGCTGTGCTGGGCGTTTTCGCCGCCGGTGCCTCGGGTGGTGGCGCGGCGCCGGCCAAGGCCGAAGCGCCCGCCAGGAGCGAAGCACCCGCCAAGAGCGAAGCACCTGCCAAGGACAAAACAGCGGGAGCCGAAACAAAGCCCGCGCCGGCCGCCACGACGGATAGCGCCGCCAAGAAGCTTGATCCGGCTGCGGCGCCGCGCACCGGCGGCAAGATCACCAAGTCCGATCTCATGGCCTTCCTGGAAAGCGCGGCGGCGGGCGATCTCGGCCCGGCGGTGCGCAAGCTGATCGAGGAGAACGACCTCGATCCGGCGGTGATCCCGGCCTCCGGCAAGGACGGGCGGCTCACCAAGGAAGACGTGCTGAACTTCCTGGAGGGCAAGGCCAAGCCGCTTGCGGCGCCGGCCGCAAAGGCGCCCGCGGCGCCGTCACAGGCGAAAGCGCCTTCGGCTCCGGCGGCAGCAGGCGCACGCGAAGAGCGCGTGCGCATGCCCAAGCTGCGCCAGACCATCGCGCGCCGCCTCAAGGAGGCGCAGAACACCGCGGCCATGCTCACCACTTTCAACGAGTGCGACATGGGTGCGGTGATGGCGCTGCGCAGCCAGTACAAGGATGCCTTCGAGAAGAAGCACGGCGTGAAGCTCGGCTTCTCCTCCTTCTTCACCAAGGCGGTGGTCGGTGCGCTGCAGGAACTGCCGGCGGTCAACGCCCGCATCGACGGTGACGAGATCGTCTACAACCACTTCTACGACATCGGTATGGCGGTCTCGACGCCCAACGGCCTGATGGTCCCGGTGATGCGCGACTGCGACAAGAAGTCCTTCGCCGAGATCGAGAAGTCGCTCGGCGAGCTGGCGGCCAAGGGCCGTGACGGCAAGCTGTCGATGGACGAGATGCAGGGCGGCACCTTCACCATCACCAACGGCGGCGTCTTCGGCTCGATGATGTCGACGCCGATCCTCAACATGCCGCAGTCGGCGATTCTCGGCCTGCACAAGATTCAGGAACGCCCCATGGCAGTGAACGGCAAGGTCGAGATCCGCCCGATGATGTACCTGGCGCTGTCCTACGACCACCGCATCATCGACGGCCGCGAGGCGGTCACCTTCCTGGTGCGCGTGAAGGAAGCCATCGAGGATCCGCAGCGCCTGCTGATCGGCATGTAGCCTTCGATGCCGCCCAAGGGATCAGGTGACGACGGCCTCGGCGACTCGGCGACGCGGCGCCTGACGCGGCTGCTCGACCGCCACGGCGAGGCGGACTACGAACTCGACCTCACCGGCCTCGACCTCGCCCATGCCGTCGCCTCGGTCGACCGCATGGTGGAGCGCCAGCGCTTCCGCGACGTCGGTCGCTCGGTGGTGCTGCGCATCGACCCGGCGACGCCGGACAGCGGCGAGACTCTCTTCGGCCGCCTCGGGCGCCATCTCCTCGATCTCAAGCGGCGCGGCCTCGTCGCCACCCTGGCGCCGCTCGACCCGGCGCGCGGTGCCGGCTTCAATCTCACTCTGCCGGCGGGACGCGAGACGCCGGAGCCCGAGGACGACGGCGCCGGCGGCTGAGCGCCCGCCCCAGCATCCACAGACACAGCAGACTCAGCAGAGCTACCGGCAGGACCGGCGCCGCCCGGCATCCCTCGGCGAGGGCCGCGGGATTGATGCCGGCCGGATCGTCAAGCCACCACTCGGCGGCGACCGCCAGTGC
>DAIQBR010000213.1:4402-4661 GCA_036781105.1 Kiloniellaceae bacterium | reverse complement strand
CGAGCAGAAAGGCCGCCGCGCCGAGAAGCTCGATCCAAGCCCTGCGAAAGTAGAAGCTCGCCGCCAGCAAGCAGGCGAGGGCCCACCCCACCGGCGTGGAGACCAGCGCTGTCGAGAGGAAGAGGGTTTCGCCGAGTTGGCCGACGGCACCGTCCGACGGTGCCCATGCAGGGCGCACCTTGTCGCAGACCTCCGCGAACGCCGGGAAGGCGGGGGCCACCGCGGCGGCAGTGACCGAAACGAGGCCGGGAAGGCGGCG
>DAIQBR010000213.1:0-4392 GCA_036781105.1 Kiloniellaceae bacterium | reverse complement strand
ACATCGTCGCAGGCTTAGAGCGGCATCGTGGCGGAAGTTTGACAACCTGCCCGCCCTACGTCTCCGGGATGCCCGCCAGCCGCATGCCGTCGAGATACTTCGGATTGCTGAGCAGCATGGAGGGCGGCAGGCTGGCACGCAGCTTGGCGATGGTGATGCCGGGATTGTGGCGCTTGAACTCGGCGATGGCGGCGGCGGCCTTCTCGGGTTCTTCCGCCTGCGCGTAATAGGACGCCAGCATGCGGTAGGCCCAGGTCACGCCCGGGCCGGCGCGCAGGCCTTTTTCCACCAGCTCCGCCGCTTTCCTGTTGTCGCCGCGGTCGGCGTGGGCGGCGGCCATGCCGAAGTAGATGTTGAAGGTGAAGGGGTCGTGCGGGCTCAGCGCCAGGGCGCGGTCGAAGCATTCCAGCGCGCCGTCGATCTGGTTGTAGATCGCCTTCATCCAGCCCGCACGCATCCAGGCCCAGGCATTGTTGGGATCGATGGCAAGTGCGCGCTCGATGAAACTGCCGGCACGTTCCTGGTCCGTCGTCGTCATGCTGTAGGCGGCACCTATGGCGGTCAGCGCCGTCGCGTGGTCCTGCACCCGGCGCGCCGCGCGGTCCGCCGTCTCGATGGCGCAGAGGCGCTCGCTGGCGGGGTCGTCGCTCCAGCTGTAGCAGGACTGTTGCGCATGGCACCATGCCTTGAAGGCCAGGGCGACGCCGTAGTCGGGGTCCTTGGCCAGCGCCTGGTCGAACAGCGCCAGCGCCTGCGCGTTGTCCTCCTTGCGGTGCGACCAGAAGTGCGGCAGGGCGCGCAGGGTCAGGTCGTAGGCCTGCAGGTTCTCCGGCGGCTTGCGCCTGGCGCGCTCGATCTCCGAGGCGCGGATGCTGGGATTGATGGCGCCGGCAACCTGCGAAGCGATGCGGTCCTGCAGCTCGAAGATCGCCGAGAGGTCGCCTTCGTAGCGCTCGGCCCAGAGCTGGCGCCCCGTCTCGGTCTCGACGAGTTGCACGGTGATACGCACCCGCTCGCCGCCGCGGCGCACGGTGCCTTCCACCGCGTAGCGCACGCCGAGGTCGCGGCCGACCTCGCGCACGTCGACGAAGCGGCCCTTGTAGGTGAAGGCCGACTGGCGGGCGATGACGAAGAAGTCCTTGATGCGTGACAGCGCCGAGGTGACCTCCTCGACCACGCCGTCGGCGAAGGCGTCGTCTTCGCGCCCGCCGAGGTCGTCGAAGGGCATGACCACCAGGGAAGGCTGGCCGGCGCCCGCCGGGGCGGTGATGTCGGAGGTCCTGGCCGGCTCTGTCGGCGGCCCCGGCAGGGCGGCCGCGGCTGCCTCGTCGTCAAGCAGGGCCAGGGTCCGCGCCTCCGGCTCGGCGCCCAGTTCCTGCCGCACGGCTTCGACGCAACGCTCGAGCTGGCGCCGCGCCGCGTTGGTCTGGCCTTCGGCAAGACGCAGGCGGATGAGGGCGCGGTGCGCCGGCTCGGCGGCGGCATCGCCGGCCAGCAGGCGGTTGGCCAGCGCCTCGCAGGCGGGGCGGCTGGCCGCCTCGCCGGCATTCTCCGCGCTCAGGGTTTCGACAAGCGTGAGCGCCAGCTGGCGCAGCCGTTCGCGGTGGGCGGCGACCAGTCCCTCCAGTGGGTCGGTCAGGGCCACGCCCGCAAGCAGGTCGCCGGCGTAGAGCGCGGCCGCGGCCGCGCGCTCGGCCGGCAGTCCGGAGGTAGCGAGGGACTCGAAACGGCGCAGATCGATCATTGCCGCCGGCGCCGTCAGCCGCAGGCTGTCCTGCTCACTGTGCAGGCTGGCGCCTTCTCCCAACACCGCCGGCAGGGCCTTGCGGATGGCGGTCAGCGCCTGGCGCAGGCTCGACTTGCCCTGGCTTGCGGAGCGCTCCGGCCAGATCCACTCGGTCAGCGCCTCGCGGGTCGCGCCGCGCTCGCCGGCCAGGGCCAGGCTGGCCAGCACCAGGGCGGTTTTGCGGGTGGGCAGGGCGACCGGCGCGCCCTCCGGGGTGGCGATGGTCAGCCCGCCGAGCAGGGAAAGGGGCATGGTGCTCGCCTGTCTGCCGCGGGAATCGGGGCCTTCAGGAGACGATTTTACGCAGATTTCACGCTGCGGCCATGGATTTCATGAGGCTTTCCCGCTGCCTAGCCGCCGCCTGAAACGCGCCCGGGGGAGACTGCGGCCATCGGAATTCAGCGGGCAGACGCCCCCCAAGACGGAGAGCCAGCCATGACCACCACCACGATCCGCCGGACCTCGACTTCCTCGACGCCCTCCGAGGGCATCTTCGCCCTGCTGCGGGCAGCTGTGACCTTCTGCCAGCGCCGGGCTGCGCGCCGCGACCTGAACGCCCTGACGCCGGAGCAGCTGCGCGACGTGGGCATCGACCCCGACGTGATCTCCCGCGAGCACAAGCTGCCGGTCGATCCCTGGGTCACCAGCCGCCTCATGAACCTGATGTGAGGCGGGGGCGTCACTGGCGAAACCGAGGTCGCCCGCCACGCCGGACTGTGATCATGTGTACCTCGACGGAGCGCCGGGTCGAACAGGCGGGCTGGCTCCTCTTTATCGCATCGGCCGTCTTCCTCACCTGGGCGAGTTGGTCCCCCGGCGAGATGGTGGCGCTGGCCGCCAGTGTCTTCTTCCTGCTTGCCTGTCTCGTCTTCCTGGTGCCGCTGCAGGGCCACCGCGTGTCCGACGAAAAAGACCCGGCAGAGGATTGAACAAGCCGCAGGGCTGACTCCGGCGCAGCGGCCTTGTCCCTCCGGCGCTCCTGCGGCAAGGTGCGCGGAACTCCGGCATCGGCCCCAAGGGGAAAGCGCGAGATGAGTGACAAGCAGTACGACCTGGTGGTGATCGGCGGCGGTCCCGGCGGCTACGTGGCGGCCATCCGGGCCGCCCAACTCGGTATGAAGACGGCCTGCGTCGAGGGCCGCGGCGCGCTGGGCGGCACCTGCCTCAATGTCGGCTGTATCCCCTCGAAGGCGCTGCTGCAGTCCTCGGAAAAGTTCGCCGACGCGGCCAGGCACTTCGCCGGTCACGGGATCAAGGTCGAGGGCCTTTCGCTCGACCTCGCGACCATGATGGCGCGCAAGGACAAGGTGGTGAAGGACCTGACCGGCGGCATCGAGTTCCTCTTCAAGAAGCACAAGATCGATTACATCAAAGGCTGGGGGTCGGTCCCGGCTGTCGGCAGTGTGAAGGTGAAGCTGGACGGCGGCGGCGAGGATACCCTCGCCACCAAGAAAATCCTCATCGCGACGGGATCCGAATCGACACCGCTGCCCGGTGTCGAGACCGACGAGAAGCAGGTGGTCACCTCGACCGGCGCGCTGGCGCTGGACAAGTTGCCCGGCAGCCTGGTGGTCATCGGCGCCGGCGTTATCGGCCTGGAGATGGGCTCGGTGTGGTCGCGCCTCGGCGCGGAGGTGACGGTGGTCGAATTCCTCGACCGCATCCTGCCCGGCATGGACGGCGAGATCGCCAAGCAGAGTCAGCGCGTGCTCGGCAAGCAGGGGCTGAAGTTCAAACTCGGCACCAAGGTGACCGGTGCCAAGAGCGGCAAGAACGGTGTGACGCTGACGCTGGAGCCGGCCAAGGGCGGCGATACGGAGGAACTGAAGGCCGACGTGGTGCTGGTCGCCATCGGCCGCCGTCCCTTCACCGAGGGCCTCGGCCTGAAAGAACTGGGCGTCGCCATGAACAACCGCGGCTTCATCGAGGTCGACGAGAACTTCCGCTCCTCGGTCGAGGGCATCTATGCCATCGGCGACTGCGTGCCCGGCCCCATGCTGGCGCATAAGGCGGAGGAAGACGGTGTCGTCGCCGTCGAGCGCATGACCGGGCAGAAGTCGCACATCGACTATAACCTGGTGCCCGGCGTGGTCTACACCTGGCCGGAGATCGCCGGCGTCGGCAAGACCGAGGAAGCCCTGAAGGAAGCCGGCGTCGACTACAAGGTCGGCAAGTTCCCCTTCACCGCCAACAGCCGCGCGCGCGCCGTGGGTGATACCGACGGCGTGGTGAAGATCATCGCCGACAAGCGCAGCGACAAGGTGCTCGGCGTGCACATCCTGGGGCCGTTGGCCGGCGACATCCTGGCCGAGTGCGTCACGGTGATGGAGTTCGGCGGCTCGGCCGAGGACATCGCGCGCACCTGCCACTCGCATCCTTCAATGGGCGAGTCGGTGAAGGAAGCGGCGCTTGCCGTCGACGGGCGGCCCATTCACATCTGAAGGTGGCGGGCGGCCCCGAAGGGGCTGCCAGGGCTACGTCTGAGATTTGTGTTCCGGCAGGCCCTTGCGCTTCGTCTCGGCGAAGTCTTCGAGCTGCTCTTCGGTCATCGACTCGTACATCTCCTTCGCGGCGCCCTTGAGGTCGCTGACCTTGGTTTCGCCGCG
>DAIQBR010000212.1:5801-6795 GCA_036781105.1 Kiloniellaceae bacterium | reverse complement strand
CCCGCCGGGGCCGGCTTCGCTGCCAGCGACAGTGCCTGCTTCCCGCTGGTGCCCTATTCCAACCGTATCCGCGACGGGCGCTTCAGCTTTCAGGGGAAAGACTACCGCCTGTTGCCGAACTTCGCGCCGTCACCCCACACCATCCACGGCCACGGCTGGAAGCTGCCCTGGCAGGTCGCGTCGAGGCGCGGGTCCGAGGTCTCCCTGCAGTACCGCCACGACGGCAGCGATTGGCCGGCGCCCTACCTCGCCGAACAGCGCTTCGCCCTGGCCGAGGGATCGCTCACGGTGGAAATCGCCGTCACCAACGAAGGCAGCACGCCGATGCCTGCCGGTCTCGGGTTGCATCCCTATTTCCCGCGCACGCCCGACTGCCGACTGACCGCGGCCGTGGGCAACATGTGGGCGACCGATGCGGAGGTCATGCCGACGGAACTGGTGCTGCCGCCGGCCAACGCCGATCCCGCGGCGGGCCTGCTGCCGGAGTGGACGCCCCTCGACAACTGCTTCACTGCCTTCGGGGGCGAAGCAGTCATCGTCTGGCCGGACTATGGCGCCTCGCTTACCCTGGAGTGCGATCCGGCGCTCGCCTTCCTGGTGATCTACACCCCGCCCGGGAAGGACTTCTTCTGCGTCGAGCCGGTCAGCCACTGCACCGACGCGGTGAACCTCGCGGCCGCCGGCCAGAGCGATACCGGCCTGCGGGTGCTGGAGCCGGGCGCGCGCTTTGCCGCCAGCCTGCGGTTTCGCCCGCAGCGGGAGGCAAATTCTTGACCCCTCGCAGCGGCGCCGCCGGGCTCGGCCCGCCGACCAAGGAAACCAACCTGCTGCTCGGACCCTGGCTGCTCGCCCTCATGGGCTGCGAGTTGCTGGTCCTCTTTGCCGGCAGCGCCGCTGCGGATCTCGCCAGCCACGTGCTGGTACTGGGTGTCCCGATCATCGGCTGGCGGCCTTGTGACCGAGTTCATCTCGCTCGGGTTGATCTGGAAGCAGA